>NZ_JBSVWN010000045.1:0-54026 GCF_054071325.1 Pseudomonas sp. SDO5215_S409
CGTCGGGCTCATAACCCGAAGGTCGTCGGTTCAAATCCGGCTCCCGCAACCAAACGTCAAAAAAGGCTACTCGAAAGAGTGGCCTTTTTTGTATCCAGCGAAAAAGTTCTTTTGAAACAATGACATGACATCTTTCATGAAACCGTAAACGGTTTGTAGAGTCCATGTCATTGCAAGCTATGCTAAGCCTTCAACGACCAATGGGCGCCTGTCGCCGACCTCGGTGATACGCGGTAATATTTGTACTTATTTTGTCCATAGGGATTGGTAACTTGGCTGGATACCTCCATCCTGTCGCGCACAATCCACGAGGTGATTGATGCGCGCCAACTCGTCTGAACCACAAGACACCGTTACAGGGACACAACCGATCGCTCCCACCCGTTTGCGCTGGCTGGATCTGTTGAGTAAATACCGCCAACCCATCGGGCTGGCCGTCACGCTGTTGCTGTTTGCCATTGCCCTGGTTGCCTGTCGTCACCTGCTGAGCGAGCTGGACCTCTACGCCCTGCACGACTCGATTCTGGAAGTGCCCAAACCGTCCCTGCTCGGCGCGTTTGCCGCCGCCGTGGCCGGTTTCATCATTCTGCTGGGCTACGAGTTTTCCGGCGCCCGTTATGCCGGGGTGAAACTGCCCGCCAAAACGCTGGCCTATGGCGGCTTCACGGCGTTTGCCATCGGCAATGCGATTGGCCTGTCGATGCTGTCAGGCGGCTCGGTGCGTTACCGTTTATATGCACGTCACGGTGTGGGCGCCTCGGAAGTGGCCCACATGACCGTGTTCGCCAGCCTCGCCCTGGGTTGCGCACTGCCGCCGCTGGCTGCATTGGCCACTTTGAGCAACCTGCCTGCCGCCTCCACGGCCCTGCAATTGCCTGTCGGGCTGCTGGGGGGCGTCGCGGGCGCGATATTGCTGCTGACCGCCGTGCTGTGTATCGGCATCTACCGTCGTCGCCTGCCAGACCAGCCTTACCCCGACAACCTGCTGGTCAAGGCCGGGCGCCGCACGTTGCGCCTGCCGGGTCGGCGCCTGACCTTCCTGCAACTGATCATCACCGCCCTGGACGTCGCCGCTGCCGCCACCGTGCTGTATATGTTGCTGCCGGAAGCCCCGCCCTTTGGTCCGTTTTTGCTGGTGTACCTGCTCGCTCTCGCCGCAGGCGTACTCAGCCATGTACCGGGTGGCGTCGGTGTGTTCGAGGCCATTTTGCTCGCGGCATTCGCCGACAAGCTGGGCGCCGCGCCCCTGGCGGCCGCGCTGTTGCTGTACCGGATGATCTACGTGGTGCTGCCGCTGTTGATCGCCTGCATCTTTTTGCTGGTCAATGAAGCCCAGCGTCTGTTTCAGACCCAGAGCAGCCTGCGCGCCGCCTCGGGCCTGGCGGCACCGGTGCTGGCCGTGCTGGTTTTTTTGTCGGGCGTGGTCCTGCTGTTTTCCGGCGCCACGCCAGAAATCGACTCACGCCTGGAAAACATCGGCTTCCTGATCCCCCATCGCCTGATTGACGCCTCGCACTTCGGCGCCAGCCTGATCGGTGTGCTTTGCCTGTTGCTGGCCCAAGGCCTGCGCCGCCGCCTGTCGGCCGCGTGGATGCTGACCATGGTGCTGTTGCTGACTGGCGCGGTGCTGTCCCTACTCAAAGGCTTCGACTGGGAAGAAGCCAGCCTGATGACCCTGACCGCCGTGCTCCTGGCGATCTTCAGGCGTTCGTTCTACCGCGCCAGCCGCTTGACCGAGCTGCCGTTCTCGCCGCTGTACCTAGTGGCCAGTTTCTGTGTGCTCGGGGCTTCGATCTGGCTGCTGTTGTTCGCCTACCAGGACGTCCCCTACAGCCATCAGCTGTGGTGGCAGTTCACCCTGGACGCCAACGCGCCGCGCGGCCTGCGCTCGCTGCTGGGGGCTGCGGTGGTGCTGGTGGTGATCTCCCTGACCTGGCTGCTGCGCACCGCCCGCCCGGTCATCCACTTACCCACGCCCGACGAACTGGAACGCGCCAGTAAAGTGCTGATGGCCTCCTCACAACCCGACGGCGGCCTGGCCCTGACCGGTGACAAGGCGCTGCTGTTTCACCCCAACGACGAGGCGTTTCTGATGTACGCCCGTCGTGGTCGCAGCCTGGTGGCGCTCTACGACCCGATCGGCCCCACCCAACAACGCGCCGAAATGATCTGGCAGTTCCGCGACCTGTGCGACATCCACCACGCCCGGCCGGTGTTCTACCAAGTACGTGCCGAGAACCTGCCGTACTACATGGACATCGGCCTCACCGCGATCAAGCTCGGCGAAGAAGCCCGGGTGGACCTCAAGCGCTTTGACCTGGACGCCAAGGGCAAAGAGATGAAGGACCTGCGCTACACCTGGAACCGTGGCGGGCGTGATGGGCTGGCCCTGGAGATCTTCGAGCCCGGCCAGGCCCCGATGGATGAATTAAAAGTTATCTCGGACGCCTGGCTGACCGGTAAGAATGTGCGGGAAAAAGGCTTCTCCCTGGGACGATTCAGCGACGACTACCTCAAGCACTTTCGCATCGCGATCATTCGCTTCGAAGGGCACCCGGTTGCCTTCGCCAACCTGCTCGAGACGTACAACCACGACCTGGCCAGCCTCGACTTGATGCGCGCCCATCCGGACGCGCCAAAGCTGACCATGGAATTTATGATGGTCGGCTTGATTCAACACTACAAGACGCACGGCTACGCGCGCTTCAGCCTGGGCATGGTGCCGTTGTCGGGCCTGCAACCACGCCGTGGCGCACCCTTGACCCAACGCCTGGGCTCGATGGTGTTCCGCCGTGGCGAACAGCTGTATAACTTCCAAGGTTTGCGCCGCTTCAAAGACAAATTCCAGCCCGACTGGGAACCTCGTTATATGGCCGTGCCCGCGGGACTTGATCCGCTGGTGGCACTGGCCGATACCGCCGCCCTGATCGCGGGCGGCTTGACTGGATTGGTGAAACGCTGATGATTCGACGCTCCTGGCGGTACGTGTTGACCTTTGTAGTGCTGCTGGCCCTGATCCTGGGTGGCGGCTACTGGTTCTGGAACCGCCCTGCCCCACAGCCCACCCTGGAACAACTGCCGCAGGCGGACGGTTCGGTGATGACCCGCGTCACCCCGGGCACTACCGCCAAGGCCCGCGTTGCCGTCGCCGTGATGGCCGACGAAACCCTGACCGACGCCCAGCTGATCGCCCTGAGCCAGGGCGGCGCTGCCCAGATCGTCCAGGTGATCCTGCCCAAGGATGACTGCACGTTGCAGGAAAAAGCCTTGCAAAACGCCCTGGGCCAACTCAAGGGCCCGGCGACGCTGGTCAGCGGCATTGGCCCTGGCGCGGCGCTGGCATGGCGCTGGCTGGCCGCGCAGAACGACGACAAGGCCAACGCCATATCCGTCGGTTTCACGCTGGTGCAGGAAGGCTGCAAGGACCCGCTGCCGAAAACCTCCGCCCACGGCAACTGGCTGGTGGCATGGAACGACAACCCTGACGATGAAAGCGCCAGTTTCGTACGCGATACACCGCGCGCCACCACCAGCATCAGCGACTACGACATTCATTACCCCCAAGTACTGAACAACGAACTGCGCAAGCAACTGGTCGGTTCCGACAACGGCGGCCTGGCGATCCCGGTGGTGGAAGTGCCGGCCGGCCAGGCCAAAGACACCGTTACTCTGTTCCTGTCCGGCGACGGCGGCTGGCGTGACCTGGACCGCGACGTGGCGGGCGAAATGGCCAAGATCGGCTACCCGGTGGTCGGCATCGACACCCTGCGCTACTACTGGCAGCACAAGACCCCGGAACAAAGCGCCAAGGACCTCGCCGAGCTGATGCAGCACTACCGGCAGAAATGGGGCACCAAGCGCTTCGTACTGACCGGCTACTCCTTTGGCGCCGACGTACTGCCTGCCATCTACAACCGTCTGCCAGAGTCCGAGCAGCAACGTGTAGACGCAATTATCCTGCTGGCGTTTGCCCGCACCGGCAGCTTTGAGATCGAAGTGGAAGGCTGGCTGGGCAATGCCGGCAAAGAGGCCGCCACCGGCCCGGAAATGGCCAAGCTGCCCGCCGACAAGGTGGTGTGCATCTACGGCGCAGAAGAGGTCGACGAAAGCGGCTGCACCGACAAGACCGCAGTGGGTGAAGCCGTGAAGCTGCCGGGCGGCCATCACTTCGACGAAAACTACCCCGCGCTGGCCAAGCGCCTGGTCGACATCATCGACAAGCACCAGGGCAAGCCACAGGCTGAGTAAACCCCAGCCTTACGCAAGTAGGGCTTGCCTGCGATGGCATCGCAGGCAAGCCCGTTCTCCTTTAGCACTGGCGTGCAGGCCCGCCATGCGACAAGCGATTAACGCGGCTCGATGTGCGCAATCATCAGTTGCAGGGTTTCCTGGCCGCGAAACTCATTGACGTCCAGCTTGTAGGCCAACTCCACCCAGCGCACCGTCGGGTTTGGCCACACGTCACGGTCCACACCAAACGCAATCCCGTCCAGCTTCACCGTGCCGCACTCGCTCTTGAGCACCACCTTAAGGTGCCGCTCCCCCACCACGCGCTGCTCCACCAGTTGAAACACACCGTGAAACAACGGCTCGGGAAAGTGCTGACCCCAGGGCCCCGCATGACGCAGCGCACGGGCCAGTTCTAGGTGAAACTCTTCGACGGCCAGGGGGCCATCGGACAACAGCCGCCCAGTCAGGTCGTCTTCGCTCAGGTGCCGGCGCACCTCGGCATCAAAGGCTTCGGCGAACAGCGGGAAATGGGCCTCAGGCAACGTCAGGCCCGCCGCCATGGCGTGCCCACCGTATTTGGCGATCAGGTTGGGATGTTGGCTGGCAACCACCGCCAGCGCATCGCGGATATGAAAACCCGGCACCGAACGCCCGGAACCTTTAAGCAGGCCGTCTCCCGCGTCGGCAAAGGCGATGGTGGGGCGGAAATAACGCTCCTTCATGCGCGACGCCAGAATACCGATCACGCCTTGGTGCCACTGCGGGTCGAACAGGCAGAGCCCGTACGGCATCGACTCCACAGGCAGCTCTTTGAGCTGGGCCAGGGCCTCGCGCTGCATGCCTTGCTCGATGGACTTGCGGTCCTGGTTCATGCCGTCCAGTTGCGCGGCCATTTCCCGGGCCGCGGCAAAATCGCTGGTCAGCAAGCATTCGATGCCCAGGCTCATGTCGTCCAGGCGCCCTGCGGCGTTCAGGCGCGGCCCCAAGATAAAGCCCAGGTCGGTGGAGGTGATGCGGCTGGCGTCGCGCTTGGCGACTTCAAGAATCGCCTTGATCCCCGGCCGGGCCCGGCCAGCGCGGATACGCTCCAGGCCCTGGTGCACCAGGATGCGGTTGTTGGCATCCAGCGGCACCACGTCGGCCACGCTGCCCAGCGCCACCAGGTCCAGCAACTCACCGATGTTGGGCTGCGGCCGACTGTCGTACCAGCCCAGGCTGCGCAGGCGTGCGCGCAACGCCATCAACACATAAAAGATCACCCCCACACCGGCCAACGCCTTGCTCGGAAACTCACAGCCCGGCTGGTTAGGGTTGACGATGGCATCGGCCGCAGGCAAGTGATCGCCCGGCAAGTGGTGATCGGTGACCAGCACCGTGAGCCCCGCCGCCTTGGCCGCCGCCACGCCTTCGACACTGGAAATGCCGTTGTCCACGGTGATCAGCAACTGTGGCTCGCGCTGCAGGGCCACCGCGACGATTTCCGGGGTGAGGCCATAACCGTATTCAAAACGGTTGGGCACCAGGTAATCGACATGAGCCGCCCCCAGCAAACGCAAGCCCAAGGTGCCCACGGCACTGGCCGTGGCGCCGTCGGCATCGAAGTCACCGACAATCAGGATGCGCTGACGCCGCTCGAGCGCCGTCACCAGCAAATCCACGGCCGCGTCGATGCCTTTGAGCTGCTGATACGGAATCAGCCGCGCCAGGCTTTTATCCAACTCGTCCTGCGACTGCACCCCGCGCGCGGCATAAAGACGGGTCAACAGGGGCGGCAGTTCACCCAGGAACGGCAAGGGGGCGGGCACGGAACGAAGATCAATATGCATGGGACGCAGGACAATTCTCGGTAGGGGGACGGCAAGCGGCGAGTTTGAAGCGTGAAACTTTCAACAACAACCTAGCCGCGCTCGCCCGCCAACCACTCCAGTTGCACTTCATGCTGGCCACGGTCGTCGGTCACGAAGATCGTGCCTTCGCTGATCATCACATCCCACTTGATCACCCGCGGCATGTCCTTGGCCAGGGTTTCCAGCACGTCTTGCGGGACGGCGGCGATGTTGACGTTTTTCAGGTTCTTGGCCACCGGGACCACTTTGCCTTCCCACACTCGCAGGCTGCCATAGGCCAGCAAACTGGTGCGTTCGGTGCGACGGGAGCACCAGGTCAGGCGGTCTGCGTCCGGCTGGCCGACTTCGATCCAGTGCAGCACACGGTCATCCAGGCTTTTTTCCCACAGGGCTGGCTCGTCTACATCCGACAGACCACGACCAAAAGACAACTGTTCGTTGTACCAGAGGGCGTAGGCCAGCAAACGCACGGTCATGCGCTCTTCGGTTTCCGAAGGGTGACGGGCAATGGTCTGCTTGACGCTCTCGTACACCGAGCGGTCGAGGTCGGTGAGGTTGAGTTCAAATTTGTAGGTCGTGGACGGCTGGGCCATGGACGGGCTTCTAAAGACAGGAAAAGGCGGCCAGTCTAACCGATGGCGCCAACAATCACCGAATCCTGCGCGGCATCATCCTTATCCCTTGCCCGGTCGCCTATGTTAAAAGGCATGACTGACCTGCCCCGCGCTCAAGGATTCCCATGTCGTTTACCGCCAAACCGCTTGCCGGCCTTAAAGTCATTGAACTCGGCACACTGATCGCCGGCCCCTTCGCATCGCGCATTTGCGCCGAATTTGGCGCCGAGGTGATCAAGGTCGAATCCCCGGACGGCGGCGATCCGCTGCGCAAGTGGCGCAAGTTGTATGAAGGCACGTCGCTGTGGTGGTTTGTGCAGGCGCGTAACAAGAAGTCGCTGACGCTGAACCTCAAGCACCCCGACGGCCTGGCAATCCTCAAACAGTTATTGGCAGACGCCGACATCTTGATCGAGAACTTTCGCCCAGGCGTGTTGGAAAAGCTCGGCCTGTCGTGGGAAACCTTACACGCGCTAAACCCCAAACTGGTGATGGTGCGGCTCTCCGGCTTTGGCCAGACCGGGCCCATGAAGGACCAGCCGGGGTTTGGCGCGGTGGGTGAGTCGATGGGCGGGTTGCGCTACATCACCGGGTTTGAAGACCGCCCGCCAGTGCGCACCGGGATTTCCATTGGGGACTCCATTGCCGCCCTGTGGGCGGTGATCGGCGCACTGATGGCCTTGCGTCACCGGGAGGTGAACGGCGGCCTCGGCCAAGTGGTGGATGTGGCGCTGTATGAAGCCATCTTCGCCATGATGGAAAGCATGATCCCGGAGTTCGACGTGTTTGGTTTTATCCGCGAGCGCACCGGCAACATCATGCCGGGTATCACACCCTCGTCGATCCACACCAGCGCCGACGGCAAGCATGTGCAAATCGGCGCCAATGGCGATGCGATCTTCAAGCGCTTCATGCTCGCCATTGGCCGCGAAGACCTGGCCAACGATCCGACGCTTGCCAGCAACGATGGCCGCGACAGCCGACGCGACGAGCTGTATGGGGTGATCGATCGCTGGGTCAATTCCCTGCCGCTTGCGCAGGTGGTCGAACGCTTGAACGAAGCGGACGTGCCTGCCAGCCGGATCTACAGCGCCGAAGACATGCTCGGCGACCCCCAGTTTCTCGCGCGGGAAATGTTCCTCCAGGCCCAATTGCCCGGCGGCAAAGACTTCAAGATGCCGGGCATCGTGCCCAAGCTCTCCGACACGCCCGGGAGCTGTGAATGGGTGGGGCCACAATTGGGCGAGCACAACAGCCTGGTGTTGGACGCGCTGGGCTACGACGCCGCCACGATTGCCCGCCTGCGCGAGGCCGGTGCGATCTGATGACGGGCTGGCGTCTGCGGCGCCTGTGCCTGACCGGCCCTTTAAGGACTGCTGCAGGGACGAGGTGCTGGCGCACATGGCCTTCCCCATCGCACAGGTAGCCGCTTCACAGCACCGATCCGCTGGAGAGATTGAACGCCGAGATCAAGTGCCGCCAGTGCTCAAGGCCATGAGCTATCGCGCAACCGCAGTCGAAACCGACCCACAGCCACCCAGAGCATTCTCCCTGGGATAACCCCATTGCGGTTCCTTCCAATCATGTTGGCCAGGAACCGAATGCCCCCACGCCTCCACTCATTGATTTGGCCCGAGACTCTTGGAGGAACGCCTTTGCCTTTAGCCCCCTCCTTGCTCAGCCTCGGCTGCCCCCCCCGCAGCCACACCGCTACACACCCTGCGCCCTGGGAAGAGCATCGCCGAGGCCCCGCGCCCATCGCCGTGCTTGGCGTGGCCCCCCCTGGTCACAGCTGCCCGGCACGAGCACGCCGATACTTTCATGACCACGCTTAACCCGCAGGCAACATTTTCCGTACTCAACAATGGAATGACCCTATGGCTTTTACCACGCAACTTTCGCCCCTTGCCGGCACCCCGAGCCTGTACAACACCGGCGACCCGAACCATCGCGTGCCGATCTATAAGGTGGCCAGCCAGCCCGGCACCTGGAACAAGGACAGCGTAAGAAAAGTATCCCACCGGGAAATGGATGCATTGCTGGTGGCCAACCAGGCGATCGACGATACCTGGAAGATTCTCAACCGGGGCTCTGGCAACCAGCAACGGCACATGATCAGCACAGAGGCAGACTCATTCAAGCGCACGACCATGTTGCGAGTCGAGACTCAAGCGCAGGGCAACACCCCGATCGAGACAGCGCGCACCGCCGCGCGCTTTGCCGCCGGCAACTGCGGGGAAATGGCCGCCGTTTGCGCCTTGCTCGCCACCAGCACAGGGATCAACCAACCCGTCTCGCTGCTCAGCTCAAGCATTTACGACCACGCTGTCGCAGAAATCGGCGACCGCCGCATGACCGACAAAACCATTATTGTGGACGCCTGGCCGGACTTCGGCCGCGCCATTCGCAGAAAAGACTTCACCCTGCTGGGTGACAACCCGGACATCCAGCACACCTACGCCCCCCAGCCTGCGCAACCGCAAGAGCGCACACGATTGCTGTACGACAACAAAGTGTCCCAGAAGCAGATCGACACTGATTTCGCCAAGCTCTACCCCAAGCTGCCCAAGAACGGCAAAAAATTGCAGGAGCACGTGCAACGCCAGAAGCCCGGATATGCGCAGCAACACGGGGCCAAAAATCTCAAACTGCGTTACGAGGGTGAAAACAGCCAGGGCGTCTTCCACCAGGTGGATCTCAATCTCACCGAAGCGCAGTTCAAGCAACGCTTGATCCAGTTGGGGCTGGACCCGAAAACCGGCAAGCCGACGCCCGGTAACCGTCGCCCCCCAAGCACGCCAATGGATGCCATGAAACGCGTCATTGGCAAAGTACGCGCCCGCACGGCCTCCATGAGCGCCGCCACTTCCCCTCCGATCACCGTACCGTGGACTGCACCGCCGAGGCCGATAGCCGACGGCCCGCGCTGGGGCGCAGAGCCGCCCCGCCCGTTCATCCCCCCTATGGCTGCCGAGTTTCCACGCCTGGTTATTCCACCGATGACCACGGAGTTCCCACGCCCGTTCATTCCACCAATGACCACGGAGTTCCACCGTCCGGTCATTCCACCGATGACCATGGAGTTCCCACGCCCGGTCATTCCACCGATGACCATGGAGTTTCCACGTCCGGTCATTCCACCGATGAGCATGGAGTTCCCGCGTCCGCTCATTCCACCGAGGACGACGGAATATGTACGCCCGCGCCACACTTCCATGAGCGCCGCCGACAGTTCACGCCGCCCCACTCAGCCGCGCATGCCTGCACCGCCGGTCGAGCCCCGCGGCCGTACAGCCGCCACCGACATGCGAATGCCACGCGAAGAGCGCCGACGCACGCCCTCTGCTGCTCCACTTCCCCGTCCGTCCACCGCCACGGCAGCCAGGGGCACAACTCGCACGACGGCCGAGGCATCGACGTCGCGAACCCCACGCCACGCTTCCCGTGAAAGGCATCGCCTGGCCACCGCCACCCGGATCGAGCATGCCGACTCATTCATCCTGACCATGCGCCGCCTCCCTACGCGTGATGACCGGTACTGATCGGCGTTGACTAAAAAGCCACTCATTGAGTGGCTTTTTTTGTGGTGAAACCGGCAACGGCTGGCGCGGCAATCGGTCAAACTCGGCTTGATCCTCGAGCATATTTTTTTGAGGGCACACCGGACCGCCGACAAATCGCAGGCAAAAAGAAACCCCGAGCAGTGGGGAGACAACTCGGGGTTAAACATGGCCTACAAAGACCAGTACAACGAGCTACAAGCACCGGAGCACAATGCTTGATCCCGTTGTTATAAGGTCTGACTCAAAAGACTGTAGGAAGGTTCCCAACAAAAAATTTTCTTCATGCATGCACGGCCGCACGAGTCAGCGCTGCATTGCGCATAGCCGCCATGACAGAGGGCTCCAGGCGCCCCTCGGCAATCATCAGGTCACGGTGCAAACAATCCACGACATCCACCAACGCGCGTTTATCGATCAACTGCGCCTGGTCCACCTCACGCTCCACCACGATGGCGCCAGCGGGGTTTTTCACAGTCACCAGGCAGTCGCCCTGGACACCCGAGGGGGTCAGCGTGACCTCATAAGGGCTCAGTGCTTCACCGAGCAACAGGCTGATACTTTCCATCTCGGTCACCCTTCAATAGTTCGAAAACAATCGTGTAAACGGGAACTGCATCTACCTTAAGTGACTACTTGGCGCGTAGGAAAGTTCGCCTTTTCATCATTCGGGGCGTTCGGGGCAGTGACTTGTCGAGCATGCACTTGCAACATGACAAGCAAAAAACGCTAGGACATAAACGTTTACGCATTAACCGGCCACCGGGCAGTTTCTCGAGCAGGGATGCCGATGCCGAATCCTATAATCGCCCAGCGCTGACCACGCTGCCACGCGCAAAAAAGCGCCGATCAAAAGGCCCCACGGCAAAGGATGAACACCATGCTGGAACACACGAAAGAGCAGGCCGCGCTGGAAAAAATTCACGCTGATATTTCACGCCTCTACGCAGAGCAACGAAAACTCAATGCAGAGTCCCACAAGATCACCCGCGAAAATTTCTGGTATCCCGTAGGCATTGCCATCGGCTTCTTTACCGCTGTCGGCACCGTCATGATCGTGGCGCAAAAACTCCTCATGTAGACGGCCACCCGGTCGGGCCCGCCAAAAAAAACGCCGCTGCCCCAGGAAGGGAAAGCGGCGTTTTCTTACACGCTATTGGATTACAACGGCTTGCCCCGATTACCGTGCTGGCTCACAAACGCCTGCACTGCTTTCAGATCATTGGCCAACACCGTGCAACGCTCCTGGCGCTCAAACAGGTCTGCCAGATGCGGTGGCAGTTCCAACGCCTTGCCAACGCCTGCCGTTTCCACTGCTTGCGGAAACTTGACCGGGTGCGCAGTGCCCAGAATCACCATCGGGGTGTCCAGGCTGCGACGGCATTCGCGTGCGGCCTTGACGCCAATGGCGGTGTGCGGGTCCAGCAGTTCGCCGGTTTGGGCGTAGACCTGGGCAATGGTTTCGCAGGTCTGCGCGTCGTCCACGGCCAGGGAGTCAAACAGCTTGCGGGTTTCGGTCCAGCGTTCCTGATCGACGCTCAAACCGCCGCCGCTCTTGAAGCTGTTCATCAACTCGGCCAGGGCTGCGCCGTTGCGACCGTGCATGTCGAACAGCAGGCGCTCGAAGTTGGACGACACCATGATGTCCATCGACGGCGACAGCGTGGCGTGCAGGGTTTCCTTGACGTACTGGTTGCCGCTCATGAAGCGGTGCAGGATGTCGTTGCGGTTGGTTGCCACGATCAACTGGTTGATCGGCAGGCCCATGTTACGGGCCAGGTAACCTGCGAAGATGTCGCCGAAGTTGCCGGTTGGCACCGAGAACGACACCGAGCGCGCCGGGCCACCCAACTGCAGGGCTGCGTGGAAGTAGTAGACGATCTGGGCCATGATCCGCGCCCAGTTGATCGAGTTCACGGCCACCAGGCGGGTGCCCTTCAGGAAGCCCTGGTCGGCGAAGCTCGCCTTGACCATTTCCTGGCAGTCGTCGAAGTTGCCTTCGATGGCGATGTTATGGATGTTCTCGCCAAAGATAGTGGTCATCTGGCGACGCTGCACTTCCGACACACGGTTGTGCGGGTGCAGGATGAAGATATCGACGTTTTCGCAGTGCTTGCACCCTTCGATGGCCGCCGAGCCCGTATCCCCGGACGTGGCGCCAATGATCACCACGCGCTCGCCGCGCTTTTCCAGCACGTAGTCGAGCAGGCGACCCAGCAATTGCAGGGCGAAGTCCTTGAACGCCAGGGTCGGGCCGTGGAACAGCTCCAGTACCCACTCATTGCTGTTCAACTGACGCAGCGGGGCGATGGCGTTGTGGGAAAACACGCCGTAGGTTTCTTCCAGGATCTTTTTGAAGTCCGCATCCGGAATGCTGCCAGTGACGAACGGGCGCATCACCCGGAAGGCCAGTTCGTGGTACGGCAAGCCGGCCCAGGAGGCAATTTCTTCCTGGGTAAAGCGCGGCAGGTTTTCCGGCACATACAGGCCGCCGTCGGTGGCAAGCCCGGCCAGCAGGACGTCTTCGAAATTCAGGGCCGGTGCCTGGCCGCGAGTGCTGATGTAACGCATGAGGGCAAACCTTTGGTTTGGGCTTCAAGCGCCAAGCTGCAAGCCCCAAGTAAAAGCCGATTCGCTTTGACTTGCCGCCTGCCGCCTGCCGCTTGCAGCTGAATTAATTCAAATGTTCTACGCGAATACGGACCACCGGCCCCACCACACCCTGAAGAGCTTCAAGGGCGCGAATGGCATCGTTGATGTGCTGTTCCAGCACACGGTGGGTCAACAGGATCATGGGCACCAGGCCGTCTTGTTCTTCGACTTCCTTCTGCATGATCGATTCAATGTTGATGCCACGCTCCGACAGGATGCTGGCCACCTGGGCCAATACGCCCGGGTGGTCCTTGGCCTGAATGCGCAGGTAGTAGGCACTTTCGCAGGCTTCGATCGGCAAAATCGGGTGGGCCGAGAGCGAGTCCGGCTGGAAAGCCAGGTGCGGTACGCGATTTTCCGGGTCGCTGGTCATGGCGCGAACCACGTCCACGAGGTCTGCGACCACCGACGATGCGGTCGGCTCCATACCGGCGCCAGCGCCGTAGAACAGGGTGGAACCTGCGGCGTCGCCGTTGACCATCACCGCGTTCATCACGCCGTTGACGTTGGCGATCAGGCGGTCAGCCGGGATCAGCGTAGGGTGTACGCGCAACTCGATACCGGCCGCAGTGCTGCGGGCAACACCCAGGTGCTTGATGCGGTAGCCCAGGGCTTCGGCGTAATTCACGTCAGCGGTGGTCAGCTGGGTGATGCCTTCGGTGTAGGCCTTGTCGAATTGCAGCGGAATACCAAAGGCGATCGAGGCCAGGATGGTCAGTTTGTGCGCGGCGTCGATGCCTTCCACGTCGAACGTCGGATCGGCTTCGGCGTAGCCCAGCGCCTGGGCTTCGGCCAGCACGTCTTCAAAGGTACGGCCTTTCTCGCGCATTTCGGTGAGGATGAAGTTACCGGTGCCGTTGATGATCCCGGCCACCCAGTTGATGCGGTTGGCAGACAAGCCCTCACGGATCGCCTTGATCACCGGGATACCGCCCGCCACGGCCGCTTCGAACGCGACGATCACGCCTTTCTCACGGGCCTTGGCGAAGATTTCGTTGCCGTGCACCGCAATCAGCGCCTTGTTGGCGGTGACCACGTGCTTGCCGTTTTCGATGGCCTTGAGGACCAGGTCGCGCGCAACGGTATAACCGCCCACCAGCTCGATCACGATATCGATTTCAGGGTTGGTGGCTACATCGAAGACATCGTTGGTAATCGCAATACCGGTCGTCTGGAACTGAGGCTTTGGCGAACGCGTGGCAATTTGCGCCACTTCAATCCCACGCCCTGCGCGGCGGGAAATTTCTTCAGCGTTACGCTGAAGTACGTTGAAGGTGCCGCCACCGACGGTCCCTAAACCACAGATGCCTACTTTGACCGGTTTCACTGCAGAACTCCCCATGAAACGGCCGACTTCACGCCGGCCGTTGAAAACAGCCGCACAACTGCGGCGCTTTAATGTTTATTTGGCACTCAAGGCCAGTTTCGCGACTTGCGGTGCAGGCTGGTAGCCCGGAATTACCTGACCATCCGCCAAAACGATCGCCGGTGTACCGTTCACGCCTATTGACTGGCCCAGGGCGAACTGTTTGGAAACCGGGTTGGCGCACTTGGCGGCCTTGATTTCCTTGCCGTCGACCATCTTGTCCATCGCCGATTTCTTGTCGGCTGAGCACCACACGGCCTGCAACTGCTCGTCACCCGGCGAACCCAGGCCCTGGCGCGGGAACGCGACGTAGCGCACTTCGACACCCATCTTGTTCAGCTCGGGCACTTCGGCGTGCAGCTTGTGGCAGTACGGGCAGGTGGTGTCGGTAAAGACGGTGATGTGGGTCTTGGTTTCGCCGATAGCCGGGTACACCACGGTTTCTGCCACGGGAATACCGTTGATCAACTTGGACACGCCCAGGCGCTCGGCCTTTTCGGTCAGGTTGACGGGCTTGCCGTCTTTCAACTGGAACAGGTAGCCCTGGACGACGTACTGGCCGTCGGCGCTGGCATACAGCACGCGGCTGCCCTTGAGCTTGACTTCGTACAGGCCGGCCATGGGGCTTGCGCTGATGCTTTCGATCGGGGTGTCGAGCTTGAGGTTGTCCAGGCTCTGGCGAATGGCTTTCTCGGCCGCGTCATCGGCGGCGGCAAACGTTGAGACCAACGCAAGGGCTGCGGCGGCAATAATCTGGGTCAAGCGCATGGGAACTCCTGAAGGCAGAGGCAGGGACGGGAGCAGGTACACCGATCTGGAACACGGGTTGGGGCCGTCCCCTTTGCGAACCGGCAAAGCCTACCACAGTTGGGCCGCCGGGCAGCCCGTGGCACGGGTAATTTGGCCATTTAGCGCAGGTTTTCAGCCACGCGGGTGATGCTTGGCATGCAGGTCCTGCAAACGCGCCCGGGCGACGTGGGTGTAGATCTGCGTGGTGGACAAATCACTGTGCCCCAACAACATCTGCACCACGCGCAAATCGGCGCCGTGATTGAGCAAATGCGTGGCAAATGCGTGGCGCAAGGTGTGAGGCGACAGCGACTTGCCGATCCCGGCCACCTTGGCCTGATGCTTGATGCGGTGCCAAAAGGTCTGCCGGGTCATCTGCTCGCCGCGCAGGCTGGGAAACAGCACATCGCTGGGGCGCCCGCCGAGCAGCTCGCTGCGGGCGTCGCGCAGGTACCGCTCGACCCAGACAATAGCCTCCTCCCCCATCGGCACCAGGCGCTCCTTGCTGCCCTTGCCCATGACCCGCAACACGCCCTGACGCAGGTTGACCTGCTCCAGCGTGAGGCTGATCAGCTCGGTAACGCGCAGGCCACAGGCGTAGAGCACCTCGAGCATGGCGCGGTCGCGCTGGCCGATGGCGTCACCCAGGTCCGGAGCAGCCAGCAACGCTTCGACGTCGGCTTCCGACAAGGACTTGGGCAACGGCCGACCCAGCTGGGGCATGTCGACTTGCAGGGTGGGGTCTACAGCAATCAGCTTTTCGCGCAGCAGATACCGATAAAACCCACGCAGCCCCGAGAGAAAACGCGCCGTAGAACGGGGCTTGTAGTGCTGCTCCAGGCGCCAGGCCAGGTGATCAAGGATCAAGTCTCGACCCGCACTGACCAGCTCCAGGTGCTTTTCCTGAAGCCAGCCATTGAACAGCGCCAGGTCGCTGCGATAAGACTGGCGGGTGTTGTCCGACAGGCCCTTTTCTAGCCAGAGGGCGTCGAGGAAACGGTCGATCAAGGGGTGGTCAATAGCAGGCATGGGAACTGGGGCACCTTCGTCAAGCGGCAGAGGGAGACTATCGCAGGCAGGCCCGATCAGTCAGCAAAACCCGGCAGCACCGGCACCGGCCGTTTGTCCGCATCAATCGCCACAAAGCTGAACACACCCTGGATCGCCTTTTCCCGACCATCACTGCTCATGCTTTCGACAAACACTTCAACCTCGACCTTGAGGCTGGTATTGCCCACCTTCACCACCCGCCCGATCAGCTCGACGATCGATCCGGCCGGTATCGCGTGATTGAAATCGATACGGTCGGTGGACACCGTCACCAGCGGCAGCCGACAGAAACGGGTCGCCGTGATGAACGACACTTCGTCCATCCACGCCAGCGCTGTGCCGCCAAACAAGGTGTTGTGGTGGTTGGTGGTGGGCGGGAACACCGCCTTGGTCACATGGGTCACGGACAGGTCGGTACGGCGCTGGATTTCTTCGAGGCGGGTGGTCATGTGGGATACCGGAACAGGGAATAAATTTCAGACAACAAAAAAGCAGCCCGGAGGCTGCTTTTTTCTGCATCGGGAAGCTGGACTTAAGCCAGTTTTTCCTTGATGCGCGCTGCTTTACCGGACAGGTCACGCAGGTAGTACAGCTTGGCTTTACGCACGTCACCACGACGTTTCACGGCCATGCTGTCGATTTGCGGGCTGTAGGTCTGGAAAGTACGCTCAACGCCAACACCGTTGGAGATTTTACGAACAGTGAAAGCACTGTTCACACCACGGTTACGCTTGGCAATTACCACGCCTTCGAACGCCTGCAGACGCGAACGGTCGCCTTCCTTCACTTTCACCTGAACGACAATGGTGTCGCCCGGGGCAAAGGTAGGGATCTCTTTGGTCATCTGCTCTGCTTCGAGTGCAAGGATGATTTTGTTAGTCATGCTGTGCTCCTAAGATAGGCCGCCTGGCCTACCATCGATACGTTGTTAACTATCGTCCCGCGCGAGGATGTATTCCTCGAGCAGCTTCTTCTCTTCTCCAGAAAGCGAGCGGCTTTCCAGAAGATCGGCGCGTCGTTCATAGGTCCGCCCGAGGGACTGCTGTAAACGCCAACGCCGGATGTGTGCGTGATTGCCACTTAGCAATACGTCGGGAACACGCTGATCCGCATACACCTCCGGTCGGGTGTAGTGCGGGCAATCGAGCAGACCATCCGTGAAGGAATCTTCCTCCGCGGAGTCCACATGCCCTAAAGCTCCGGGCAGCAGCCGTGTAACCGCATCTATCAGGACCATCGCCGGCAGCTCGCCGCCAGACAGGACATAGTCCCCAATCGACCACTCTTCATCGACATGAGCGTCAATAAAACGCTCGTCAATGCCTTCATAACGACCGGCAATCAGGATTAATGCTTCCTCATTCGCCAAGTCGCGCACCGCCGCTTGTTTCAGCTGACGGCCTTGAGGGGACAGGTAAATAACCTTCGCCTTCTCCCCGGCGGCTGCCTTGGCCTGAACCAACGCATCTTCCAGGGGCTTGATCTTCATCACCATGCCCGGACCACCGCCAAATGGGCGGTCATCCACCGTGTGATGTCGATCTGTCGTGTAGTCCCGCGGGTTCCAACAGGTGAGCTGCATGAGCCCCTGTTTCACCGCCCGACTGGTGATGCCGTACTCGCTGATGGCAGAAAACATCTCGGGAAACAGCGTAATGACCTCGACGCGCAAAGTAGCCACGTTAGAAGTCCGCGTCCCATTCCACCTTCATCTCGCCCGCGACCAGGTCGACAGCCAACACGCACTGCCCGGTATAGGGCAACAGGCGTTCGCGATCATCCAGGCTGCCAGCGCAAGGCTTGACCACCATTACATCATTGGCGCCGGTTTCCAGAAGATGATCGATTTTCCCGAACAGTTGCCCGTGGGTATCGATAACCTTCAGACCTTCAAGCTGGTACCAGTAGTACTCGCCGTCGGTCAGTTCAGGGAACAGGTTGCGTGGCACGCAGATCTCGGAACCGGCCAGAAGACGTGCTTCTTCGCGATCATCAAGACCCTTGAGCTTTGCGACCAGGAACTTGTCGTTCCCGCGTCCGCTGACCAGCTCAACCTGTTTCACATTGCCTTCGCGCCGCAGCGTCCAGGTTTTGTACTCCAACAGGTTTTTGATCGGATCCGTAAAGGAATACACCTTCACTTCGCCGCGAACGCCGTGAACCGAATAAATCTTGCCGATAACGATCAAATCATCAGCAACAGCTGGCGTCGCGTTCATATTGCTCAGGCCGCAGCCTTAGCAGCGTCCTTCAGCAACTGAGCAACACGCTCAGAAGGTTGTGCACCAACGCTCAGCCAGTAGGCTACGCGCTCTTGGTTCACGGACAGACGAACTTCTTGACCACGAGCAACAGGGTTGAAGAAACCAACCTGTTCCTTGTGCGAACCGTCGCGCGGGTTGCGGCTGTCGGTTACGGTCAAGTGGTAAAACGGGCGCTTTTTGGAGCCGCCAAGGGCAAGACGGATTGTTAGCATGTGAACATCGTTCCTGTAGTCGGTGCTGCAAATCTAAATGCACAGCGGGCATGGGTGCCCGAAAGGCCGCATATTCTAAGGAATATCCGGACTTTTGCAAATGCCTTTTTCCGGCACCTATCAAAGCGCCATTCAGATCTGCTATAGGGCCGTCGGTTAAAACGGCAGGTCAGCGCCCGCCAATGCGGGGTTGCTGGAGATCCCACGTCCTTGTGGGGCGGAGCGAAAGCCAGGCCTGCGCTCCAATTCTTTACATTTTCGGCATGCCGCCGCCGGGCAACATACCGCCCATGCCGCGCATCATCTTGGCCATTCCGCCTTTTGCCGAAAACTTCTTCATCATTTTCTGCATCTGCTTGTGCTGCTTGATCAAGCGACCGATGTCCTGCACCTGCGTGCCCGAACCCATGGCGATACGGCGCTTGCGCGAACCGCTGATCAGCTCGGGGTCGCGGCGCTCGGCAGGCGTCATGGAGTTGATGATGGCTTCCATCTGCTTGAACTGCTTCTCTGCCGCGCCCTGGGCGTTGCCCATTTGCGCCAGGTTCACGCCGCCCATGTTGGGCAGCTTGTCCATCAGGCCGCCGAGGCCGCCCATGTTCTTCATTTGTTGCAGTTGGTCACGGAAGTCTTCGAGGTCGAAGCCTTTGCCTTTCTTTAATTTTTTCGCGAGCTTGTCGGCCTTGTCCTTGTCGAGGGTGGCCTCGGCCTGCTCGATCAGGCTGAGCACGTCGCCCATGCCCAGGATGCGCGAGGCGATACGCTCGGGGTGGAACGGCTCGAGCGCTTCGCTCTTCTCGCCCATACCGATGAACTTGATCGGCTTGCCGGTGATCGCACGCACCGACAGTGCGGCACCGCCACGGGCATCGCCGTCGACCTTGGTCAAAATGACGCCGGTCAGCGGCAGTGCATCGCCAAACGCCTTGGCGGTGTTGGCGGCGTCCTGGCCGGTCATGGCATCGACCACGAACAGCGTCTCTACCGGGTTGATCGCGGCGTGCAGCGCCTTGATCTCGTGCATCATCTCTTCGTCGATGTGCAGGCGACCGGCGGTATCGACGATGACCACGTCGATGAACTTGAGCTTCGCTTCCTTAATAGCCGCGGTGGCGATGTCCACCGGCTTCTGGCTCAGGTCGGACGGGAAGAACGTCACGCCGATGTCATTGGCCAGGGTTTCGAGTTGCTTGATCGCCGCCGGGCGGTAAACGTCGGCCGATACCACCATCACCGACTTCTTCTTGCGCTCCTTGAGCAGGCGCGCCAGCTTGCCAGCAGTGGTGGTTTTACCCGCGCCCTGCAAGCCCGCCATCAACACGACGGCTGGCGGTACGGCGCTCAGGTTCAAGTCTTCGTTGGCCGCGCCCATCAGGCTTTCGAGTTCGGCCTGCACGATCTTCACGAACGCCTGGCCCGGGGTCAGGCTGCGGGACACTTCGGTGCCGACCGCACGCTCCTTGACCGAGTTGACGAAGTCCTTGACCACAGGCAAGGCCACGTCGGCTTCCAGCAACGCCATGCGCACTTCACGCAGGGTGTCTTTAATATTGTCCTCGGTCAGCTTGGCCTTGCCGGTGACGTGGCGCAGCGTCTGCGAGAGACGGTCAGTCAGATTTTCAAACATGCGCGATCCTTTCAGGCCCTATTCATCGAAGTGAAGTGGTAGACCGAGGTAATGGCGGCCCAGGCTTGAGTCATTCGCTATTAAAAACAGCGCTCGGCGAGCCTGCGGCGGGGGCAGGTCGCGGATTATAGCGAAGACTGTCGCCGTGCACACCCGCTGTCTGGCCTGGGAGTCTTTCGTGGAACGCAGGGGTATGCCAAACTCAGCGGCTTTCGGGCTTGCCGTACAGGACTTATGTTCGCCTTGTCACCCAGTTTGCTACCCAGCCTCGCCGCCGCCTTTTTATACGCCGCTGCGACTCTCTACCAAGGCACCCGCCTGGCCCGTTGCGCCAAGGCGGACAAACGCTTGCTGGCAGGCCTTGGCGTGGTCGCCCTGGTGGCCCATGCCGCCAGCCTGATCACGCACCTGATGACGCCGGTCGGCCTGGGCCTGGACTTTTTTACCGCCGCGAGCCTGATCGCCGCCGCCGTCATAGCCCTGACGCTGCTGGCCTGCGCCCGCATCCCGGTGGAAAACCTTCTGGTGCTGCTGTTCCCGCTCGGCCTGCTCACGGTGCTGCTGGCGCAGTTTGTGCCCACCGGCACCGTGCAGGTGATCGACGAAGAGCCGGGCATCCTTGCCCACATCCTGCTGTCGATCCTGGCCTACGGCATGTTCACCATCGCAGTGTTCCAGGCCCTGCTCCTGCTGGTGCAAGACCACCAGCTCAAGCACAAGCACCCCTCGGGGCTGATCAAGAACTTCCCGCCGCTGCAAACCATGGAAAGCCTGTTGTTCGGCTTTCTCTGGGCCGGCTGGACCTTGTTGTCGCTGTCGCTGATCTCTGGCTGGCTGTTTGTCGAAAACCTCTTCGCCCAGCACCTGGTGCACAAAACCCTGCTGTCGATCCTGGCCTGGATCGTGTTCAGCGTGTTGCTGTGGGGCCGTAACCGCCTCGGCTGGCGCGGGCACAAAGCCATCCGCTGGACCCTGGCCGGGTTCTGCCTGCTGATGCTGGCCTATTTCGGCAGCAAGCTGGTTCGCGAATACATCCTGCATATCTGACGAGCCACACACATGGACAACCTGCCCCTGGGGCCGATGTTTGCAGTAGTGGCCCTGCTGATCCTGTGGTCGGCACTGTTTACCGCCATCGAAGCCGCCCAGCAGCACCTGCTGGCCCTGCGCCCCGGCACCCGCCAGGGCGACAAGGCCGCCACCCGCCTGAAGTTCCCGCGTAACAGCCTGATCCTGTGCAACACCCTGTGCCGTGCGGTAGTGGTCATTCTGTGCACGCTTTTGGCGATCTACGCCTGGGCGCAAAACGGTCCCTGGCTCGGTTGGTTGATCGCCTGCGCCTTGCTGCTGGTGCTGGCCGATTACCTGCCTCGCGAACTGGCCACCCGCTACCCGCAAGCCATCCTGGGCTTTGGCAACACCCTGCTGGGCGTCCCGCTGAAAATCCTCTACCCGCTGGCCTGGCTGCTCAACGGCATCAGCCTGTTGCTGCTGCGCCCGTTCGCCCGCAAAACCGGGGCCGTCAAGCAAAGCGATGAACCCCAGCCCCACCAGGACGATGAACCTGAACCGCAAGCCGCCAACGAATCGGCCACGCCCGGCATTCACGCGCTGGACAACATCACCGTCAACGACATCCTGGTGACGCGTAGCGAAGTCGACGGCATCAATCTGGACGACCGCATCGAGGCCATCATCGAGCAGTTGCGCACCTCCACGCGCACCCGCCTGCCGGTCTTTCACAGCGACATCAACCAGGTCGAAGCCATCCTCAACACCCGCACCATCCGCCACTTGCTGCCGGACGCCAGCCTGACCAAGGACGCCCTGCTCGCCGCCTGCCACGAACCCTACTTCGTCCCGGAAAGCACGCCGCTGCAACTGCAGTTGCTCAACTTCCACAAACAGCAGCGCCGCCTGGGCATGGTGGTGGACGAATACGGCGAAGTGCTGGGCATCGTGACCCTGGAAGACATCCTTGAAGAAATCGTCGGTGAGTTCGAAAACGAGCACACCCTGGATAACCCGCTCATCCAGCCCCAGGTAGACGGCCGCTACGTGATCGACGGCGCCGTGTCCATCCGCGAGCTCAACAAGAGCCTGGGCTGGCACCTGCCCAGCGATGGCCCCAAGACCCTCAACGGGCTGGTGACCGAAGCGCTGGAAACCATCCCCGATTGCGCGGTGTGCCTGAAGATCGGCCGCTACCGCCTGGAAATTCTCGAAACCGAAGACAACCGCGTCAGCCAGGTATTGATCTGGCACACCAGCAGCGTCCCCGTCGCGGCGTAAATCTTCGTCAAAGTGCCCATCGGCGCAATACTCGTGCAACGCCGCGCTGGGTTGGGCAAAACGGATCCAATTTGGCGGGAAAACCCGGCATTTCCCCCCTTGCTGGATCCGTAGCCCCCTACCTATAATCGGCTCGGCTTACCCAGCCCTGCCTCATCGTGTCTGGCCGGCGGTCGCTCCCTACCTTGAGCCACCCTGCGCGCATCCCTGATCCTTGGGTGTCCGACCCCAACACAGCCCAACCCCCACGAGCCGTTCTTTCAGGGATACCGCAATGAGCACCACTTACAGCGAGACGGGCAGCGCAGCGCCCACTAACTCGACCAGCCGCGTGGCTACGGCCAGCATCATCGGCACGGCCATCGAGTTCTACGACTTCTATATCTACGCCACCGCCGCCGCGCTGGTCATCGGCCCGGTGTTCTTCCCGCAGACCGACGGCACGGCGCAGATGCTCGCCTCGTTCCTCACCTTTGGCATCGCGTTTATCGCCCGCCCACTGGGTTCGGCGTTGTTTGGCCACTTTGGCGACCGCATTGGTCGCAAGTCCACACTGGTCGCGTCCCTGCTGCTGATGGGCGTGTGCACCACGCTGATCGGTTTACTGCCAGGCTACGACAGCATTGGCGCCTGGGCACCGATCCTGTTGTGTGTGCTGCGCTTCGGCCAGGGCCTGGGCCTGGGCGGGGAATGGGGCGGCGCAGCGTTGCTGGCCACCGAGAACGCCCCCAAGGGCAAGCGCGCCTGGTTTGGCATGTTCCCGCAATTGGGCCCGTCGATCGGTTTTCTGGCGGCCAACGGGCTGTTCCTGATCCTGGCCATGAGCCTGAACGACGAACAATTTCGCAGCTGGGGCTGGCGCATCCCGTTCATCCTCAGCGCGGCGCTGGTAATGGTGGGCCTGTATGCACGCCTGAAACTGCATGAAACCCCGGTGTTCACCAATGCCGTAGCCAAAGAAGCCCCGGTGAAAGTGCCGCTGGTGGACCTGTTCAGCCAACACTGGGTGCCGGTGTTGCTGGGCGCAGCCTCGATGGTGGTGTGCTACGCGCTGTTCTATATCACCACCGCGTTCTCCCTGAGCTACGGCGTGTCCACGCTAGGCTACAGCCGTGAAACCTTCCTGGGCCTGCTGTGCTTTGCGGTGTTGTTCATGGGCCTGGCCACGCCCATCGCCGCCTGGGCCAGCGACCGTTACGGACGCAAGCCGGTGCTGATTGCCGGGGCGATCCTGACCATTCTTTCCGGCTTCACCATGGCCCCGCTGCTCACCTCCGGCTCGACCTGGGGCGTGGCCCTGTTCCTGTCACTGGAACTGTTCCTGATGGGGATCACGTTTGCCCCGATGGGCGCGATGCTGCCGGAACTGTTCCCCACCCGCGTGCGTTACACCGGTGCATCGGCTGCCTATAACCTGGGCGGCATCGTCGGCGCGTCGGCCGCGCCCTTCTTCGCGACCAAACTGGTGGCGATGGGCGGGTTGAGTTATGTGGGCGGGTACGTGTCGGCGGCAGCGGTGCTGAGCTTGATTGCCGTGCTGTGCCTGAAAGAGACGCGCGACAACGATTTGAATCGCGTCGGCTGATCGATCGCTACCGCGGGCAAGCCCGCTCCCACATTCGGCTGTATTGCCAGGTGGGAGCGGGCTTGCCCGCGATGCGTTTAAAGCTCTACAACCACCGCTTGGGAAGCACGCGTCGCCTTGGCACGGGCCGCCTCAATCGATTCATCCCGCGCCAACGCCACGCCCATGCGGCGCTGGCCGTTCACTTCGGGCTTGCCAAACAGGCGCAGCGCCGTGTCCGGCTCGCTCAAGGCCGCGCCCAGGTTGGCGAATGCCGTCTGGGTCGACTGCCCTTCCACCAGAATCACCGCCGAGGCCGAAGGCCCGAACTGGCGGATCAACGGGATCGGCAGGCCCAGGATGGCGCGGGCGTGCAGGGCAAATTGCGACAAGTCTTGCGAAATCAAGGTCACCAGGCCCGTGTCATGCGGGCGCGGCGACACTTCGCTGAACCACACCTGGTCGCCTTTGATAAACAGCTCGACGCCAAACAGACCACGGCCGCCCAGCGCCTCGGTCACCGCCTTGGCTACCCGCTCGGATTCTGCCAGCGCCACCGGGCTCATCGCCTGTGGCTGCCAGGACTCCTGATAGTCGCCCTTCTCCTGGCGATGGCCCACCGGCGCGCAGAAGGTGGTGCCGCCCACATGGCGCACGGTCAGCAGGGTAATTTCGTAATCGAAGTCGATAAAACCTTCGATGATCACCCGGCCCTTGCCCGCACGGCCGCCTTCTTGGGCGTAGTCCCAGGCTTTTTGCACGTCGTCTGCACTGCGTAGCAGGCTCTGGCCCTTGCCCGACGAACTCATCACCGGCTTGACCACACAGGGGAAACCCAGGTCCTGCACGGCTTTGCTGTAGTCCTCGAAGGTGTCGGCAAAGTGGTAGGGCGAGGTCGGCAGGTCCAGCTCTTCGGCGGCCAGGCGACGGATGCCTTCACGGTTCATGGTCAGCGAAGTGGCACGCGCGGTCGGGATCACGGTGAAGCCTTCGGCTTCCAGCTCCACCAGGGTGGCGGTGGCGATGGCTTCGATTTCCGGCACGATGAAGTGCGGCTTCTCGGCCTCGATCACCGCACGCAGGGCGGCGCCGTCGAGCATGTTGATCACGTGGCTGCGGTGTGCAACCTGCATGGCTGGCGCGTTGGCGTAGCGATCCACGGCAATCACTTCAACGCCCAGGCGTTGCAGTTCGATTACCACTTCCTTGCCGAGCTCACCGCAGCCACACAACAAAACGCGGGTCGCGGTTGGCGACAATGGAGTTCCGATTCGGGTCATCTCAGGTCCTCAGGGGAGCGGATCAGGGGGAGAAAGGCCGGCATTTTACATGAACTGTAAAGATTGGCTTCAGTTGGCGACGGCGCGTTTGCGCAGCCGCCAAGCCATGGCCAGCCACACCACCGTGACGCCGGCAAATTTGGACACCAGCGCGGTCCCCGCGATAGCGGGCGTGAGCGCACCGATCAGGCCGAAAAAGATCACCGTGTCCACCGGGATGCTCAGCGCCGAACTGATCCACAAGCGGTCATGCAGCGGGCGCTTGGTGATGGTAAACACCAGCCAGTCGATGCACTCGGACACGCCGAACGCAATCGCGCTGGCCATGGCAATGGCCGGGTCAGAGGTGATGTAAGACAGCACCAGCGCCGCGAGCATGGCGATGATCGCGCCATGACCGAAGCGGGTCTGCACCATGTCCCGCAGGATAAACACCACGCCGCCCCAGGCGGACCAGATGATGTCCAGGTGCGGCGCGTTGGAGAAGGCGAAGTTGATCAGCACGACGCTGCTGATGTAGGCAATCAGAAAATGCATGGGGCAAGGACCTGTGGATAAGGCCCACAGGGTACTTCACATTTGGAAATATGTCGTCCGACAGTGCCCGCTCAGGCGCCCGGCTTTCCGGGCGTCATCCACAACATCCCGCTGGCCTTCGCGCGCTCATGGCACAACCCCAGCACCACCCGGCGCTCGGCATTGTCCATGCGGCTCCAACGTGTAATCTCGTCCACCGTACGCTGGCAGCCGGTGCATATATCGTCATCGTCCAGCGCACAAATGCTCACACAGGGCGAGCGCACTGGCTGTTCGGGCTGAGTCATTCGTCTTGCTCAACCAGGTCACGCGCATAGCGCTGGGCGTTCTGCACATAGTGCGCCGCACTGGCCTCGAGCATTTTTTTCTGCGCTTCGGTCAATTCGCGCACCACCTTGCCCGGCGAGCCCATCACCAGCGAACCGTCGGGAATGTCTTTGCCCTCGCCGATCAGCGAGTTGGCGCCAATGATGCAGTTTTTGCCGATCTTCGCGCCGTTGAGAATCACCGCATTAATGCCGATCAGGCTGTAATCGCCCACGGTACAGCCGTGCAGCATGGCGTTATGGCCGATGGTGACGCCGGTGCCGAGGGTCAGCGGGTAGCCCATGTCGGTGTGCATCACGGTGCCATCCTGCACATTGCTGTTCTTGCCGATCAGGATCAGTTCGTTGTCGCCGCGCAGCACCGCGTTGAACCACACGTTGGCGCCCTCCTCCAGCTTGACCTTGCCCACCAGGGTGGCATTGGGCGCCACCCAACTGTTGGGATGGGTGTCGACGCGGGCATCGCCCAGGCGGTATTTCATCGATGGTTCCTCACGGTGTTGAACAGTGGCCGGTCCGGCTCTTAGAGATTGATGAAGCTTTTGGGCGGTTGGTGCAGGCTGATGCGGGCGTCGTCATAGAGCAGGTTGATCAGCTCGACGATCATGATTGCCGTAAGCCCCCAGATTTTGTACTCGCCAAAGCGGTAGCTGGGCACGTACCAACTGCGGCCCTGGTAGTCGATACGGTGCGTGTGCTCACGCGGGTCCTGGCGGAAAAACTCCAACGGCACGCTGAAGACGGCAGCAATCTCGGCGTCGTTGGCCAGGTATTCCACGTAATCGGGAATCACGCCCACATAAGGCGTGACGCGAATGCCGTGCAGGGAAATCAACGGGCTCAGCGGGCCGATCACTTCGACCAGCCCCGGCGGCAAGCCGATTTCTTCTTCGGCTTCGCGCAGGGCGGTAAACACCAGGTCGGGGTCTTCAGGGTCGCGGCGACCGCCGGGAAACGCCACTTCGCCGCCATGGGTCGACAGCCCGCTGGCGCGCAGGGTCAGGATCAGCTCGGGTTCGTCACTGCGGGTGATTGGCACCAACACAGCGGCTTCCGGGAAACGCCCGTCAGTTTCCAGCGTGTGTGGCGTATGATTGCTTACCCGGCGAAGTAGCTCGTCCAGCATGAGTCATCTCGGTCTGTTGGCTACCCCGCATCATGCACCAAAGCGTGCGGGCGCCCAACCCCAAAGACAACTTGCGGGCACACCGGCCGCCACGCCAAGATACGCACAGTCCCCAGGAACCCCCGTATGAATTTCTGCAGCCAGTGCGGTAAACCGGTCACCCAACGTATTCCCGATGGCGATTCACGCCTGCGGTTTGTCTGCGACCACTGTCAGACCATTCACTATCAAAACCCCAATATCGTCGCCGGCACCGTGCCGGTCTGGGGCGACAAAGTGTTGCTGTGCCGCCGCGCCATCGAGCCCCGCCTGGGTTACTGGACCCTGCCCGCAGGCTTCATGGAAAACGGCGAAACCGTGGAACAGGCCGCCCTGCGCGAAACCCTCGAAGAGGCCTGCGCCCGGGTACGCAACCTCAACCTCTATACGCTGATCGATGTGCCGCACATCAGCCAGGTGCACGTGTTCTATCGCGCCGAGCTCATTGACCTGGACTTCGCCGCAGGCCCTGAAAGCCTCGAAGTGAAGCTCTTTGATGAAGCGGACATCCCTTGGTCCGAGCTGGCTTTTCGCACGGTCGGGCGTACCTTAGAATGCTTTTTCGCTGACCGTCGGCAACAGGTGTTCCCGGTGCGCAGCGAGCCCGTGCCGCCGCTGGTCCAAAAGGCCCAATAACACCCAGCGGCATGCCGTCTTCCAGGGGAAACCGTTTTAATGCGTTGGTTGCTTGCTCTGATCTGCCTGTCGTTCGTCACGCTCTCGCCCGCCTCCACCCAGACCATCCTGGGCGGCAAGCCGGTGGAGAAAATCCTGGTCCTCAAGTCTGCTCGCCAGTTGCAACTGATCAGTGACGGCAAGACATTCAAGACCTACCGCATTTCCCTGGGCCGCAAACCCAAGGGCACCAAGATTGAAGAAGGCGACAAGAAAACCCCCGAAGGTTTCTATTGGATCGACTGGCGCAAGCCCAGCGAGCGCTTCAACCTGTCCATGCACATTTCCTACCCCAACATCAGCGACGCGGCCCGTGCCCGCCGCGAAGGCGTGAAACCGGGCGGCATGATCATGATCCACGGCACGCCGGATGCGCCGGATTATCCCGAGCAGTGGTTCCACACCCTGGACTGGACCGACGGTTGCATTGGCATGCGCAACGTCGACATGCGTGAAGTCTGGAATCTGGTCAAAGACGGCACGATGATCGAGATTCGTCCGTAATTTCGCCCCACCCGAAAAATAATTCGAAAAACTTTCCGCTCCCAATCCGCCCCCGCCGGTGAATACCAGTTCACCCCGGAGCAGCGCAGCCCTGCGCGCATAAAAAGACCTCTCTAATACCACTTGTCACGCAGTAGGCTAATAGCCCCCTGAAACGTGGCGACCGGCTGTTTTGGCCGCGTTGACATGGTATTTAAGTGGTATTACGTTGCGCCCACTACCGGGCGAAAACACTCCAACAACCGCATCGGAAACCCTTACAGATGAACCCCATCCTGGCCTTGCGCCCCGACGCCAAACAATCCACGCCGCTGTACCTGCAATTGGCCCGCAACCTGGAAGCGGCGATTCATGCCGGCCGCTGGAAATCCGAACAGGCGCTGCCGTCCGAACGCGTCCTGAGCGAGCAGTTGAACCTGTCCCGCGTCACGGCACGCAAGGCGCTGGAAGTGTTGCTCGCCCAAGGCTTGATCCGCCGCAGCCAGGGCTCGGGGACCTTTATCACGCCGCGCCTGGAGCAACCGCTGTCGCGGCTGTCGGGCTTCAGCGAGATGCTGCGGCTCAAGGGGTTTGTCCCAAGCTCTCAATGGTTGGAGCGGGAAATCACCGCGCCGACCTATGAAGAACTGATCCGCCTGGGCCTGTCGCCCACCGACAAAGTCGCGCGGTTAAAGCGCCTGCGCAAAGCCGACGACACGGTGATGGCCATTGAAATGACCACTATGCCCGCCTCGGTACTGCCGCAACCGCAAGCCGTGGGCAGTTCGCTGTACGAATACCTGGAAGGCATCGGCAAGCCGATTGTCCGCGCCTTGCAGCACATTCAAGCCATCAATGCGTCGGACGAGTTCGCCGCGCTCGTAGGCATTGCTCCCAGCACCGCCATGCTGCTGATGTCCCGGGTCGGCTATACCGCCGACAAGACCCCCATCGAAATCACCGACACCTATTGCCGCAACGATTACTACGACTTCGTCGCAGAGCTTCTGCGCTAGAACGCTGCCACGAGATGACTTGCGCCGCCCCGGCGGCTTTAGAGAACTGCCATGTCCGAAGACAACATCCTTACGCCCCAAGGCTGGATTCGCGGCCGACTGGTGCACCAGCACGGCAAGGTCACTGCCATTGAAGGCACCCCGTGCAACCCGGCCGACAACGATCTGCCTTACCTGCTGCCCGGTTTTATCGACTTGCATGTGCACGGCGGCGGCGGCAAGGACATCATGGAAGGCACTGCGGCCTTCGACACCATCACCCGCACCCACGTGCGCTTCGGCACCACGTCCCTGCTGGCCACCACCATGACGGCGCCGGTCGCGGAGATTTCCCGGGTACTGGAACAACTCGGGCATTTTTGCGAGCACCGTCCTACAGGCACTGCCCGCGTATTGGGTGTGCACCTGGAAGGCCCCTACATCAACCCCGGAAAACTCGGCGCCCAGCCGAACTTTGCCCACACCGCGTTGATGGCCGAAGTCGAAGCCTATTTGCGCCTGGCGCCGATCCGGGTGATCACCATTGCCCCGGAAATCGCCGGGCACGACGCCCTGATCCGCACCTTGAGCGAACGCGGCGTGCGCATGCAAATCGGCCACACCCTGGGCAGTTACGAAGAAGGCGTGGCGGCGCTGGCCGCCGGGGCCACCAGTTTTACCCATTTGTACAACGCCATGAGCCCGCTGCATCACCGTGAGCCGGGCATTGTCGGCGCGGCGCTGGCCCATGCCACGTACGCCGAGCTGATTCCAGACTTGCTGCACGTGCACCCCGGCGCCATGCGCGTCGCGCTGCGCTCGATCCCGTGCCTGTATTGCGTCACCGACTCCACGGCCGCTGCCGGCATGCCCGACGGCGAATACAAGCTGGGCAGCCACACCGTCACCAAATGCCTGGGCGGTGTGCGCCTGGCCGACGGCACCCTGGCCGGTAGCACCCTGACCATGGACCAGGCGCTGCGCAACCTGGTGAAAATCGGCCTGCCGGTCAGTGAAGCCTCACAACGCCTGTCGCAATTTCCTGCGGACTACCTGGGCCTGGAAGAACGCGGTCGCCTGCAACCCGGCAGCTTTGCCGACTGCGTGCGCCTGGACCGCTCTCTGAACCTCACCGACGTAATGGTCGAAGGAGAAACCATTGACTTCAAAAATGCTTGAAGAGGCCCTGGCCTCTTCCACCGCCGTCGAGGCTCAACTGCAACGCCTGGAGCCGCTGCTGGCAGACGTCGCCGGGCGCCTGCGCCGCCAGCCGCCGCAAGTGGCAATGACCATTGCCCGCGGCAGCTCGGACCACGCCGCCAGCTATTTCGCCTACCTGACCATGCAGTACCTGGGCATCCCGGTGGCGTCGTTGCCGATGTCGGTGGTGACCCTGCTGCAATCGCCGCTCAAGGTCAGCGGCCAGGCCGCCTTTGGGTTCTCCCAGTCGGGGCAGAGCCCGGACCTGGTCAACAGCCTGCGCCTGCTGCGCAAGCGCGGGGCCTTGAGCATCTCGATGGTCAATGCCGAAGAGTCACCGCTTGAGGCCGCGTGTGAATTCCACGTGCCACTGTGCGCCGGGCCGGAAAACAGCGTGGCCGCCACCAAAAGCTTTATTGCCACCCTGAGCGCCAGCGCCCAGTTGATCGGCCACTGGAACCAGGATGCCGAACTCCTGCAAGCCTGTCAGGCATTGCCTCAAGGCCTGCGTGATGCGGCGAAGCAGGATTGGAGCCACGCCATCCAGGCCCTGCGCGACTGCCAGCGCCTGATGGTGATTGGCCGGGGCGCCGGGTTTGCCATCGCCCAGGAAGCCGCGCTCAAGCTCAAGGAAACCTCGGCGATCCAGGCCGAAGCCTTCAGCAGCGCCGAGGTGCGCCACGGGCCCATGGCCCTGATCGACGAACACTACCCGCTGCTGGTGTTCGCCCCACGCGGCGCCGAGCAGGCCGGCCTGCTGAGCCTGGCCGCCGACATGCGCCAGCGCGGCGCAAACGTGCTGCTGGCCGCACCGGATGACATCGCCGAACGCAACCTGACCTTGAGCCGCGCCGAACACCCGGCCCTCGACCCGATCCTGGCCATCCAGAGCTTTTATGTCATGGCCGCAGGCCTGGCCGAAGCCCGGGGCATGAACCCGGACCAGCCCCGCCACTTGAGCAAAGTGACCCGCACTCACTGAGTCGATTGCCGCGTTTTTCTGATGAGTACCGTGCCCATGTCCTACAACAATAACGAACTGACCCTCAGCGCCCCCCTGACCGGACCGGTGCTGGCCTTGGGCAATGTTCCCGACGACGTGTTCGCCAGTGGCGCCATGGGCGACGGCATTGCCATCGACCCGCTCAACGACTGCCTGCACGCGCCGTGCGACGGCGTGGTCATCCACGTCGCCCGCACCGGGCATGCGGTGACCGTGCGCGCCGACAACGGTGCCGAATTGTTGATGCACATCGGCATCGACACGGTGGAACTGAACGGCGAGGGGTTTGCCCTGCTGGTAAAGGACGGCGCCCGGGTGACGCAGGGCCAGCCGCTGATACGCTTTGACCTGGACCGCGTTGCGCGCCAATGCAAAAGCCTGGTGAGCCTGATCATCCTGACCAACGGCGAGCGCTTTAGCCTGCGCCCGCAGGCCTTAGACACGGTCAAGGTGGGCGAGCCGTTATTGCACCTCGTCAGCCGATCGGCGCCGCCGGTCGATGCCACCCGCGACGTGGCGACCCAAGCCAGCGCACGGGTTCGCGTGACGCACCGGGGCGGCCTGCACGCCCGCCCTGCGGCCCTGGTGCGCAAGGCCGCGCAAGGTTTCACCAGCCAGTCGCAGCTGGATTTCGCCGGGAAGTCGGCACCCTGCGCCAGCCTGATCGGCCTGATGGGGCTGGGCATCGGTGAGCAGGACGAAGTGCAAGTGACGGCTCGCGGTGAGGATTGCGACGCGGCGCTGCAAGCGGTGGTCGCCGCACTGACCACGGCCATTCATGAAGAGGTTCACACCCCGGCCGCCGCGCCGGTGCAACGTGCGCCCGCCGAAGCCGGTGTGTTGCAAGGCGTGTGCGCAGCGCCGGGGCTGGCGTGCGGGCCGCTGGTTCGCCTCACGGGCATCGAATTGCCAGCCGACCCGGGCAACCATGCGCCCGACGAACAACTGCAAAAACTCGACAGCGCCCTGGAACACGTGCGCGCCGAAATCCACCACACCCTTGAGCAGGCCCGTCGGCGCAAGGCCGTGGAGGAAGAAGACATCTTCGCCGCCCACCTCGCCTTGCTCGAAGACCCGGCGCTGCTGGAAGCCGCCAACGCCGCCATCGACCGAGGCTGCGCGGCCACCCATGCCTGGCGCGATGCCATCCAGGCCCAATGCGCGGTGCTGCTGGGCCTGGGCAAACCGTTGTTTGCCGAACGCGCCAATGACCTGCGGGACTTGCAACAACGTGTACTGCGGGCCCTGTTGGGTCAGGACTGGCAGTTTGAATTGCCCGCCGGTGCCATCGTCGTCGCCCATGAACTGACGCCCTCGGACCTGCTGCAACTGAGCCAGAAACAGGCCGCGGGCCTCTGCATGGCCGAAGGCGGCGCCACCTCCCACGTGGCGATTCTGGCGCGGGGCAAAGGGCTGCCGTGCGTGGTTGCCCTGGGCCCGGAAGTGCTCAATGTCCCGCAAGGTCAGCGCGTGGTGCTGGACGCGGTCAACGGCCGGCTGGAGCTGGCGCCCGATGACGCCCGCCACGCCGAAGTCCACCGCCTGCGCGATGCGCAAAAACTGCGCCGCGAACACCAACAAGCCCTGGCTCACGTGAGTGCCAATACCCGCGACGGCGTGCGGGTGGAGGTGGCGGCCAACGTGGCGTCCAGTGCCGAGGCCGCGCTGGCGTTTGAGAACGGCGCCGACGGGGTCGGCCTGCTGCGCACCGAATTTTTGTTTGTCGACCGCCAGACCGCGCCCGATGAGCAGGAACAGCGCCAGGCGTACCAGGCGGTATTAGATGCGATGGGCGACAAGTCCGTGATCATTCGCACCATCGACGTGGGCGGCGACAAGCAACTCGACTACCTGCCGCTGCCGGTCGAGGCCAACCCAGTGCTGGGCCTGCGCGGCATCCGCCTGGCCACGGCGCGCCCGGAATTGCTCGACCAGCAATTGCGCGCCCTGCTGCAAGTCAGCCCGCTGGCGCGTTGCCGCATTCTGTTGCCGATGGTCAGCGAAGTGGACGAGCTGCTGCACATCCGCCAGCGCCTCGACGCCCTGTGCAGCGAGCTTGAACTGACGCAGCGCCCCGAGCTGGGCGTGATGATCGAAGTGCCCGCCGCCGCACTGATGGCCGAGCAGTTGGCCGAGCACGCGGACTTTTTGTCCATCGGCACCAACGACTTGTCCCAGTACACCCTGGCCATGGACCGCGACCACGCGGGCCTTGCCGCCCGAGTGGATGCGCTGCACCCGGCGCTGCTGAGGCTGATCGCACAGACCTGCGCCGGGGCGGCCCGTCACGGGCGCTGGGTGGGTGTGTGCGGCGCCCTCGCCTCAGACCCACTGGCAACACCGGTGCTGGTGGGGCTGGGGGTCAGCGAGCTGTCGGTGAGCCCGCCGCAAATCGGAGAGATCAAGGACCGCGTGCGCCACCTGGACGCCGCGCATTGCCGCCAAATCGCCCAGTCATTGCTCAACCAGAGCAGCGCCCGGGCGGTACGCCAAGCCTGTCAACACCACTGGCCGTTGAGCTGATAACAACAAAAAGGAGACACGCCATGTACCAATATTTCATCGAAGGGCTGCAACGCCTGGGCCGTGCGTTGATGCTGCCGATCGCGATCCTGCCGATCGCCGGCCTCCTGCTGCGCCTGGGTGATACCGACCTGTTGAACATCGCGGTGATGCACGACGCGGGGCAGGCGATCTTCGCCAACCTGGCGCTGATCTTCGCCATCGGCATTGCCGTGGGGTTTGCCCGCGACAACAACGGCACGGCGGGCCTTGCCGGGGCCATCGGTTACCTGGTGATGATCTCGACGCTCAAGGTGATGGACTCGACTATCAACATGGGCATGCTCGCCGGGATCGCCAGCGGCCTGATGGCCGGGGCGCTGTATAACCGCTTCAAGGACATCAAGCTGCCCGAATACCTGGCGTTTTTTGGCGGGCGACGGTTCGTGCCGATTGTGACCGGCTTTTCGGCAGTGGGGCTGGGGGTGGTCTTCGGGCTGATCTGGCCGCCGATCCAGCACGGCATCAACAGCTTCGGCGTGCTGCTGATGGAAAGCGGCAGCCTGGGCGCGTTCGTGTTTGGCGTGTTCAACCGCCTGCTGATCGTCACCGGCCTGCACCACATCCTCAACAACATGGCGTGGTTCGTGTTCGGCAGCTTCACCGACCCGGCCACCGGCGCGGTGGTGACGGGCGACCTGACCCGCTACTTTGCTGGCGACCCCAAGGGCGGGCAGTTCATGACTGGCATGTTCCCGATGATGCTGTTCGGCCTGCCGGCTGCGTGCCTGGCGATGTACCGCAATGCCCTGCCCGAGCGACGCAAGGTGATGGGCGGGATTTTCCTGTCGATGGCCCTGACCTCGTTCCTGACCGGCGTGACCGAGCCGATCGAGTTTGCGTTCATGTTTCTCGCGCCGCTCCTGTATTTGGTCCATGCGCTGCTCACCGGGCTGTCGATGGCAGTGACCAACCTGCTGAATATTCACCTGGGGTTTACCTTCTCCGGCGGGTTTATCGACATGGTGCTGGGCTGGGGCAAGTCCACCAATGGCTGGCTGGTGTTCCCGGTGGGCCTGGTGTACGCGACGATTTACTACAGCGTGTTCAACTATTGCATCCGCCGTTTCAACCTCAAGACGCCCGGGCGTGAAGACATTCAGGTCGCCAAGGCCGAGGCCATGAACGAGAACCAGCGCGCCGCGGCGTACATCCGTGCGCTGGGCGGTGCTGCGAACTTGCTGAGCGTGGGCGCTTGCACCACGCGCCTGCGCCTGGACATGGTCGACCGCAACAAGGCCGTGGATGCAGACCTCAAGGCACTTGGCGCCATGGCCGTGGTACGGCCGGGCAATGGCGGGAGCTTGCAGGTGGTGGTGGGGCCGATGGCAGACAGCATCGCCGATGAGATCCGGCTAGCCATGCCAACGTTTGTAGGCACCGCTACCGTAGCGCCAGCGCCTGTGGATAAAGCGGTGACGGTCAACCTGCAAGCCGCCGAACAATGGCTGGACGCCCTGGGTGGCCGGGGCAATGTCAAGCAACTGCACACCGTGGCCATGAGCCGGTTACGGGTGGAGCTGGGGGATGAGTCGAAGGTGTCCCACGCGCAACTGACGACGCTGGGTTGCCAGGGGGTGAGCCAGCTGGAAAGCGGGGTCTGGCATGTGTTGGTGGGCGAAAACGCGTCGGGGTTGGGTGAGGCGTTGGAGCGGTTGGTCAGTGGTGCTCAGGTGGGCGTTAAAGCCTAAGGCCCGTATCGGCAACAAAAAACCCGCTGGCCCAACAGGCCCAGCGGGTTTCTTGTTTTTGCCGCCAGCGAATCAGAAGTCCGCCAACGGCCATACCTCATACGCCGGTGTCTCGTACGGATGGCTGAGTTTCAACGCGGCCACCACGGCCTCGATCAGCGCATCCGCCACCACCAGCTCGACTTTCCATTCGTCCACCGTTTCAACCTGGCCCACTTGCCCGATAAAAGGCTGGCTGCCTTGCATCGCGCGAAATTGGCCCCGGCCCAGCACTTGCCAGGCGCAGCTGTCGTAGTGGCCGATGCGCCCGCCGCCCGCTGCGAAGACGGCGCTTTTCACCGCCTCCACGTGGCTGTCGGGCACAAAAAAGCAGAGCTTGTACACCGCCTCAGTTCACCCACACGCGGGCGTTGCGGAACATGCGCATCCAGGCGCCGTCTTCGTTCCACTCTTCCGGGCGCCACGAGTTCTGCACGGCGCGGAACACGCGCTCCGGGTGCGGCATCATGATGGTCACGCGGCCGTCGCGGCTGGTGAGGCCGGTGATCCCGCGCGGCGAACCGTTCGGGTTGGCCGGGTAGGTTTCGGTGACTTTGCCGTGGTTGTCGACAAACCGCAGGGCCACGGTGCCGGACAGGTCGGCTTCCAGCAACGCTTCTTCGCTGGCGAACTCGGCGTGGCCTTCACCGTGGGCGATGGCGATTGGCATACGCGAACCGGCCATGCCTTGCAGGAAGATCGAGTTGGACTCTTGCACCTGCACCATGGCCACACGGGCTTCGAACTGCTCGGAACGGTTACGCACGAAGTGCGGCCAGAACTCGCTGCCCGGGATCAACTCGCTCAGGTTGGACATCATCTGGCAACCGTTGCACACACCCAGGGTGAAGCTGTCGTTGCGCTCGAAGAAGCCCTGGAACGCATCGCGGGCACGGCGGTTGAACAGGGCCGACTTGGCCCAGCCTTCACCGGCACCCAGCACGTCGCCGTAGGAGAAACCGCCGCAGGCCACCAGGCCTTTGAACTCGTTGAGGTCGACGCGGCCAGCGAGGATGTCGCTCATGTGCACGTCGATCGCGTTGAAACCGGCGCGGTCGAACGCCGCCGCCATTTCCACCTGGCCGTTGACGCCCTGCTCACGCAGTACAGCCACTTGTGGGCGGATGCCTTTTTTGATGTAAGGCGCGGCGATGTCCTGGTTGACGTCAAAGCTGAGCTTGGTGCTCAGGCCCGGGTTGTCTTCTTCCAGGATCACGTCGAATTCCTGATCGGCGCAGTCGGCGTTGTCACGCAGGCGCTGGATCTGGAAGCTGGTTTCGGCCCACTGGCGTTGCAGCAGGCGGCGCTGGCCTTCAAACACGGTGTCGCCGTTGAAGACGATGTTGATTTCACCGTTGTTGATCGGTTGACCGATCACGGCCACGCAATCACCCAGGCCCGCGGCGCTGAATTGTGCGAGCACGTCGGGCGTGGCGTCCTGGCGAACCTGGATCACGGCGCCCAACTCTTCGTTGAACAGGATGCCGTTGATTTCGGACGCATCCTCGGCAACGCTGTCGAGCACGATGTTCAGGCCGCAGTGACCGGCAAAAGCCATCTCGACAACGCTGGTCAGCAAACCACCGTCGGAACGGTCATGATAAGCCAGCAGGTGGCCATCGGCGTTCAGGCCCTGGATCACAGCGAAGAAGGCCTTGAGGTCTTCGGCGTCGTCGACGTCCGGTGCCTGCTTGCCGAGCTTGCCGTGCACTTGGGCCAGGATCGAGGCGCCCATGCGGTTCTGGCCACGGCCCAGGTCGACCAGGATCAGGTCGGTGGTGCCTTTGTCCATGCGCAGTTGCGGGGTGAGGGTCTGGCGGACATCGGTGACCGGCGCAAAGCCGGTGACGATCAGCGACAGCGGCGAGGTGACGCTCTTGTCCGAACCATCTTCTTTCCAGCGGGTGGCCATGGACATGGAGTCCTTGCCCACCGGGATGGTCAGGCCCAGCTCAGGGCACAGTTCCATGCCCACAGCCTTGACGGTGTCGTACAGGCGCGCGTCTTCGCCCGGGTGGCCAGCGGCCGACATCCAGTTGGCCGACAGTTTGATGTCGGACAGCTTGCCAATGCGCGACGCGGCGATGTTGGTGAGGGTTTCACCAATGGCCATGCGGCCCGACGCCGGGGCGTCCAGCAAGGCCAGCGGCGTACGCTCGCCCATGGCCATGGCTTCGCCGGTGTACACGTCAAAGCTGGTGGCGGTGACGGCAACGTCGGCCACCGGCACCTGCCATGGGCCGACCATTTGGTCACGGGCCACCAGGCCTGTGATGGTGCGGTCGCCAATGGTAATCAAGAAGCTCTTGCTCGCCACGGCCGGGTGGTGCAACACGCGCTCGATGCTCTCGGACACGCTCAGGGTGCTTGGGTCGAAGTCATCGCCCAGCTCCGCTTCACGCACGGCCGAACGGTGCATGCGCGGGGCCTTGCCCAGCAGCACTTCGAGCGGCATGTCCACCGGGCTGTTGCCGAAGTGGCTGTCGGTGACGGTCAGTTGCGGCTCGGCAGTGGCGTCGCCGACCACGGCAAACGGGCAACGCTCGCGCTCGCAGATGGCCTCGAAGCGCGCAAAGTCTTCAGGGCCCACGGCCAGTACGTAGCGCTCCTGGGACTCGTTGCTCCAGATTTCGTGCGGGGCCATGCCCGGCTCGTCGTTGGGCACGTTGCGCAGTTCAAAACGGCCACCGCGGTCGCCGTCGTTGACCAGTTCCGGGAAGGCGTTGGACAAGCCACCCGCGCCCACGTCGTGGATGAAGCTGATCGGGTTTTTGTCGCCCAGTTGCCAGCAACGGTCGATGACTTCCTGGCAACGGCGTTCCATTTCCGGGTTTTCACGTTGGACCGAAGCGAAGTCCAGGTCCGCCGAGCTGGTGCCGGTGGCCATCGAAGACGCCGCGCCGCCGCCCAGGCCGATGAGCATCGCCGGGCCGCCAAGTACGATCAGCTTGGAGCCGACCACGATCTCGCCCTTTTTAACGTGCTCTTCGCGAATGTTGCCCATGCCGCCCGCGAGCATGATCGGCTTGTGGTAGCCGCGCACTTCGTCGCCACGCGGGGTGGTGATGGACTGCTCGAAGGTACGGAAGTAGCCGGTGAGGGCCGGACGCCCGAATTCGTTGTTGAACGCCGCGCCGCCCAGCGGGCCTTCGATCATGATGTCCAGCGCGGTCACGATGCGCTCGGGCTTGCCGTACGGCACTTCCCACGGCTGTTCGAAGCCCGGGATCTGCAGGTTGGACACGGTGAAACCGGTGAGGCCCGCCTTGGGCTTGGCGCCACGGCCGGTGGCACCTTCGTCGCGGATCTCGCCGCCCGACCCTGTGGCCGCGCCCGGGAACGGGGCGATCGCGGTCGGGTGGTTGTGGGTTTCAACCTTCATCAGGATGTGCACCGGCTCTTGCACCGCGCCGTACTGGCGGGTTTCAGGGTCCGGGAAGAAACGGCCGGCGACGTTGCCGACGATCACCGAGGCGTTGTCTTTATAAGCCGACAGCACGCCTTCGCTGTGCATCACGTAGGTGTTCTTGATCATGCCAAACAGGCTTTTATCCTGGCTTTGGCCGTCGATGTCCCAACTGGCGTTGAAGATCTTGTGGCGGCAGTGCTCGGAGTTGGCCTGGGCGAACATCATCAGTTCGATGTCGTGCGGGTTGCGCGCAAGGCCGGTGAAGGCGTTGACCAGGTAGTCGATCTCGTCTTCGGCCAGGGCCAGGCCCAGCTCGGTGTTGGCTTTTTCCAGCGCGGCGCGGCCACCGCCCAGTACGTCGACCGCGGTGAGCGGCCGTGGCTCGGCGTGGCTGAACAGACCGGCGGCCTGTTCCAGCTGGCTGACGATGATCTGGGTCATGCGGTCATGCAGGCTGCTGGCGATCAGCTCGGCCTGGGCATCGCTGAACTGGCCTGCGACATAAAAGGCGATCCCACGCTCCAGGCGCTGGATTTTGTCCAGGCCGCAGTTGCGGGCGATGTCACTGGCCTTGCTCGACCACGGCGAGATGGTGCCGAACCGTGGCAGAACCAGGAACAGGCGGCCAGTCGGCTCTTGAACAGGAACGCTGGGACCGTACTTCAGAAGGCGCGCCAGCACTTGCTGTTCGTCGGCGGTCAAAACGCCGGTAACGTCGGCGAAGTGAGCAAATTCAGCATACAGGCCAGTGACAGCTGGAACCTTTTGGCTCAGTTGCTCAAGGAGTTTGCTGTGGCGAAAGGCAGAAAGGGCAGGAGCGCCGCGCAGGATCAACATCTTCGGGACAGCCTCGGGAAGGGGGTGTGCTTTGAGGCCGTGCATTCTAGCGTAAACCGTCGCCAACGGCACCCGAAACGGCACGGGTGGCCGCTGCCGGGCGTCAGTTGGCACGGTTTGCCCCCTTCAAGGCGGCGACCAGCGGTAGCCGGGGCAGTTATTTTAACCGTCACAATCGCCCGCCAAGCACCGTTTCTGCGGGCTTGCGCCGTGTTTTGGGGGTGCTAGCAGACTCGCTCCCCACTGTCGAGATATGGCGCCGAGGGAGCTTTGCGTATACTGCGCCAATGTTCTCTTCGACGGTTCTACGCCTGCGAGGCGCCAAGTGGCTCTTCGTCATCGGACTCTTCCTGTTGCTCAGTGCCTGTGTCGATAAGCCCAGCACACTCGAGCGGATCAAGGAGGATGGCGTATTGCGGGTGATTACCCGAAATAGCCCGGCCACCTACTTTCAGGACCGCAACGGCGAAACCGGCTTTGAATACGAGCTGGTCAAGCGCTTTGCCGACGACCTGGGGGTCAAGCTTGAGATCCAGACCGCCGACAACCTGGACGACCTGTTCGGCCAGTTGGGCAAACCCAACGGCCCGGTATTGGCCGCCGCGGGCCTGGTGAGCAGTGCGCAGCGCAGCGAACAGGTGCGCTTCTCCCATCCTTACCTTGAAGTCACGCCGCAGATCATCTACCGCAACGGCGAATCTCGCCCCACGACGCCTGCGGACCTGGTCGGCAAGAAGATCATGGTGCTCAAGGGCAGCACCCACGCTGGGCAACTGGCGGAGCTTAAAAAGCAGAACCCCGCGATTGAATATGAAGAGTCCGACGCCGTTGAGGTGGTGGACCTGCTGCGTATGGTGGACGAAGGGCAGATCGACCTGACTCTGGTGGACTCCAACGAAGTGGCGATGAACCAGGTGTACTTCCCCAACGTGCGCGTGGCCTTCGACCTGGGCAATGCCAGCAACCAGAGCTGGGCCGTGGCGCAGGGCGAGGACAACAGCCTGCTCAACGAGGTCAACAGCTTTCTGGACAAGGTCGAGAAAAACGGCACGCTGCAGCGCCTCAAAGACCGCTATTACGGGCACGTCGATGTACTGGGTTATGTGGGCGCCTACACCTTCGCCCAGCACTTGCAGCAGCGGCTGCCCAAGTACGAGAAGCATTTCAAGACCTATGCCAAGGAAGAAAAAGTGGACTGGCGCCTGCTCGCCGCCATCGGTTACCAGGAATCGCTGTGGCAACCGGCCGTTACCTCCAAGACCGGCGTACGCGGCCTGATGATGCTGACCCAGAACACCGCGCAAGCGATGGGCGTGTCCAACCGGCTGGACGCCAAGCAAAGCATCATGGGCGGCGCCAAGTACCTGGCCAGGATCAAGGACGAGATGGACGACAAAATCGCCGAGCCAGACCGCACCTGGTTCGCGCTGGCGGCCTACAACGTCGGCACCGGCCATCTGGATGACGCGCGCAAGCTGGCCGAGAAAGAAGGCCTGAACCCCAACAAGTGGCTGGATGTGAAGAAAATGCTGCCGCGCCTGGCGCAAAAGCAGTGGTACAGCAAAACCCGCTACGGCTACGCCCGGGGCGGGGAGCCGGTGCATTTTGTGGCCAACATCCGGCGTTACTACGACATTCTCACCTGGGTGACGCAGCCGCAGCTGGAGGGCAACCAAGTAGTTGAAGGTAACCTGCATGTACCGGGCGTGGACAAGACCAAGCCCACCGAAGAAACCCCGCAGCTCTGAAACCATCGGGCAAAAAAAGGGTGGGAGGGGCATTGCCCACTCCCACCCTTTTTATGCCTTGACGGTTTAGAGGCCGGTGATCAGGTGCACGACACCGCCGCCCAACACCATCACCCCTGGCACACCGGCCGCTTTGAGTGCGGCCTCGTTCAAGTGCCCCGCGTCCTGCAGTTGCACCCGCACCCGCGTCAGCGCTACACGCTGGTGCGACGTGAGGTTGTCCGCCCCGCCCAACGCGCTCAGCACGGCAGGGTCCAGGTCGGTTTGCAAGGCCGCCGGGGCGGCGTTCACGCTTGAGGTGTCTTCTATTAAGTCTGGCGTCAGGGCCTTCCAGAACGCCCGCTGTATTTTTTCGAACATGCTCAGTTCTCCACAACCAAAGAGGTGTCGGCGATCGCCGCGTGATACTGGCTCAGCGCCTCGCGCACTTGCGCGGCTTCTTCCAGGCCCAGGATCTGGCGGGCGATGGATTGGCAGTCCGCCAGGTCCAGCTCGCGCACGGTGGCCTTGATGGTCGGGATCAGCGGTACGCTCACCGACAGCTCATCCACGCCCAGCCCGATCAACACCGGCACCGCCAGCGCTTCGGATGCCAGCGCGCCACACACGCCCACCCACTTGCCATGGGCGTGAGCCGCCTTGACGGTGGTGGCGATCAAGCGCAGTACCGACGGGTGGAAGCTGTCGGCCTGGCTGGCCAGGCGCGGGTGGTCGCGGTCCATTGCCAGGGTGTATTGGGTCAGGTCGTTGGTGCCAATGGAGAAAAAGTCCACGTGCGGCGCGAACACATCCGCCATCAGGGCCGCAGACGGCACCTCGATCATGATGCCCAGCTTGGGCAGTTCCTTGAGGCCCAGCACCTGCGCCTCCTCTTCCAGGATCTTGCGCGCCAGGTGCAGCTCGGAGAGCAGGCTGACCATCGGCAACATGATGTGCAGGCGGGCGAAGCCGGCACTGGCGAGAATCGCGCGAAATTGCTCGCGCAACAGCTCCGGGCGTTCCAGGCACAGGCGGATGCCGCGCAGGCCGAGGAAGGGGTTGGTTTCGGCGTCCATCGGCACATAGGCCAGCGGTTTGTCGCCGCCGACGTCCAGGGTGCGCACCACCAGGTTGCGATCAGCGCCCAGGGCGCGGGCGATGGACGTATAGGTCGCCGCCTGTTCGTCCGGGCTTGGCGCGCGGTTGCGGTCCAGGTAAAGGAACTCTGAACGCAGCAGGCCGACACCTTCGCCGCCCAAGGTCAGCGACTGCTCGACTTCTTGCAGCGAGGCGACGTTGGCCGTCACCTCAACGTGATGGCCGTCGCGCGTGACGGCGGCCAGTGCAGCCTGCTCCACTTCGCGCTGGCGGCGCAGCACTTGTTGCTGGCGCGTGGCTTGCAGTTGTTCGATCTCGGCCAGGTTCGGGTCCAGGTGCAACTCGCCCTTGTCGGCGTCGAGCAGCACTTGCTTGCCATCGGCCAGCCCGAGCACTTGCGCCGGCACACCACAGATGGCGGGCAGGCCCAGGGCACGGGCGAGGATCGCAACGTGGCTGGTGGCGCCGCCGCCTACGGTGACAAACCCCAGCACTTTGCGGGTGTCCAGGCCAGCGGTTTGCGAAGGGGTCAGTTGCTCGGCAATCAGGATCGACTGCTCGGGCAAGTCCCATGCGCTGTCTTTGACGCCAAGGATCAGCTTGAGCACGCGCTGGCCCACGTCGGCAAGGTCGGCGGCGCGCTCGGCGAGCAGCGTATTACCCAGGCCCTTGAACAGGGTGGCGGTGGCCACCGTGGCGCTGTTCCAGGCAAAAGCGGCGCTGCGGCCCTGGGCCAGTAACTCGTGGGCCTGCTCCAGCAGGGTCGGGTCTTCCAGCAGCTCTTGATGAGCCCGGAAGATTTCCGCCTGCGCGCCGCCCGCCGCCTTGGCCTGCAAGGCCAGCAGCGCTTCGTTCGCTTGCTGCAGCGCACGCGCCAAGGTGGCGCGCTCCACCGCTTCGCCGACGCCCGCTTCGGTGACGACCAACTCGGGCTCGGTCACCTGCACCACTTGGCCAAAGGCCGAACCCGGCGAGGCGCACACGCCACGCAACAGGGTTGCCGATGACACGGGGGCCGGCGCTTCGACTTTCTCCTCGGGTGCCGCGACGGTTTCGCCGCAGCCTTCGGCCAGCAGCGTGACCAACGCCTTGATCGCCGCTTCGGCGTCTTCGCCCGCCGCGCTCACCTGCAAGGTGTCGCCCTTGACGGTCTGCAACGCCATGATCGCCACCAGCGACTTGGCGTTGGCGCTCTGGGTTTGCTTGTGCAGGTAAATGCTGGCCTTGAACCCTTTGGCCGCCTGCGCCAATACCGCCGCCGGGCGGGCGTGCAGGCCGTTGGCGTTGGGCAGCGTCAATGGTTTGGAGAACAGGGCATCGCCCTCTTCTTCCTCTTCGGCTTGCTGGGCAACGCCCGCCGGGGTCAGTTGCAGCAACGGCTGACCGACTTCCACCACCGCAACGCCCGGTGTGAGCACGGTGAACGGCTCGCCGCTGGTGACCAGCACCAGGGTCAGCAGGCTGCGGGCATTGAGCGCCACGTAGTCGGCATCGAACTCAATCAACGTTTGCCCGGCCGTGACGCGCTGGCCTTCTTCGACCCGTCGGGTGAAGCCCTTGCCCGCCAGGTTGACGGTGTCCAGGCCAATGTGCATCAGCACCTGAACGCCTTGATCGTTGGTGACACTCACCGCATGACCACTGTCCTGAATGTTGCTGATCACCCCGTCCATGGGTGCGCAGAGGGCCTGCGAGGTCGGATCGATGCACACGCCGTCGCCAATCATGCGACTTGCGAACACCGGATCGGGCACCTGGTCCAGGGGCAAAAGCACCCCGGCCAACGGCGCCAGCAGTTCCAGGGGTTGGGTTGTGGTCATGACTTCACCTGCTGTTTTGTTCTTGAAAAATCGTTGAGCGCACGCAATGGCCCACTCACAAAAATCAAACGGTGGGCGCTGGCTTGCCTGCAACGGCACGGCCTCGGTTCCACGGCTACACCGAGCCGCCCGCACCGCAGGCAAGCCCGGCCCCTACAGAAAAGCGGTTACTTCCACCAGTACTCGACTTGCACACCAAAGTTGGAGCCGTGCAGCGCCGAGCCATAACTGCCGGTATCGGACAACGCCGACCCTGCCGCCAGTTCATTGGCTGCGCGCTTGGCCGCTTCGTTCCAGGCCGCGTAGGTGTAATACAAACGGATCTCAGGCCGCGCCCAGAACTCGGGGCCTTTGGGCGACCAGGTCGGGGCGAAGGTAAATTTGCTCAGCTTGCGTGTACCGCCGGTGGCCTCGACTTGATCGTGGCCCAACTCGGTGACCAGCTTGAACTGCTCGCTGATCGCGTAGGCCGGACGCACGCCGATCGACATCCACGTCTGGTCCTGGCTGCCCGGGCGAATATCCTTCTGGTACACGGCCTCGAACTGGCCGCCAAAACGCGGCGTCACTTGCCAGTCAAAAAACTCCACGGCGCGGTAGCTTTTGCTGGTGTTGTCCAGCGAGGTATCGCCGGTATAACCCAGGCCCGTGCCCGGCCCCTCACCGTACTGCAAGGCAAACTTGTTGCGCCCGCCCAGGAACGGTTTCTGCACGTGCTGCGCGGTAATCGCCCAGCCGCTGTTGGCTTCACGGCCACCGGCTTTTTCAATGTAGCTCAGGCCAAATTCCAACTCACCGTCGGTGTTGGTCTTAAAGCCCGCGACGTTGAAGTCGTGACGGGTGGCGTATTCCTTCTGGAACAGGTTGTCCTTGCGGGAAATCGCGTAGCTGTATTTCAAGTCGCCGATCTTCACGTCCTCGATACCACCGCCGGTGGCGCTCTGGTTCCAGTAGTAGAAGTCGGAGATGTGGATGTCATTTCGCTTGTAGTAACGACGCCCGGCCCACAGCGAACCCCCGTTGAGACTCGGCAGGTTCGACCACTGTGCATACATTTGCGGCATGCGGGCCGAGCCGTTGTTTTCGCCCTGGAACTTCAAGGCGCGGTCGTACTGGTTGTACAGCGACGCCATCGCATCCACGCTCAGGACCGAACCGTCGTCGAGGGTCAGCAGGTCCTGGCGCAACTCAAGCTCCGCATACTGTTCACATTCGTTACCCAGCCGGTATTTGGCTTGTGCGCCGGGCAGCTGGAAACACTGTTGCTTGCCGCTACCGGTCGAGGTGCCCGCGCCGCTGCGCAGGTAACCGGCGAATTCCAGTGCTTGAGCTGCCATGGGCAGGGTCAGGCACGATGCAATGAGTCCCAGCTTTATTGTTGTTTTCATGAAGCACTCCGATATTTTTATTATGTTTTTTTGAAGCATCCCCTGCGCTCCCACACAGGGGGGTACAGCCAGGTCTCAGTCCTTGAGGTGCAACACAATGGATTCGTAAGGCCGCAAGGCGACCGTGCCCGTACGCACCGGGCAGTCGGGGTAGTTGCTGATCAGCAGGCGTTGTTCGCTCTTGGCTGTCAGCAAGCCTTCGGGTAGCTGGATTTCACACGGCGCGGCATAGAAGTTGTTCAACACCAGCAGGCGCTCGCCGTGACCTTCACGCAGGTAGGCCCAGACCTGCGGATGCTCGGGCAGCAGCTCGCGGTACACACCTTGCTGGATCAGCGGTTCGTGACGGCGCAGCGCGATCAGCGCGCGGTAGTGGTGCAGCACCGAGTCCGGGTCGTCCAGCTGGCTTTCGACGTTGATCTGCGCGGCGTTGGCCGGAATGCCGATCCACGGCTCGCCGCTGCTGAAACCGGCATTGGCGCCTGCGGTCCACTGCATCGGCGTGCGGCCGTTGTCGCGAGACTTCTGCATGATCGCCGCCATGCTCTGGGCCTCGGACTCTCCGGCTTCGCACTTGAGACGGAAGATGTTGAGCGTCTCCACATCGCGGTACTGCTCGATGTCGTCAAACCCCGGGTTGGTCATGCCCAACTCTTCGCCCTGGTACACATAGGGCGTGCCCTGCAAAAAGTGCAGCGCGGTGGCGAGCATCTTGGCCGACACCACGCGGTGTTCGCCGTCGTCACCAAAACGCGACACCACCCGTGGCTGGTCGTGGTTACACCAGAACAGCGCGTTCCAACCGCCGCCGGCCTGCATGCCCAGTTGCCAGTCAGAAAAGATCTTTTTGAGTTGCAGGAAATCGAAGTCGGCCTTCACCCACTTTTGCAGGTTCGGGTAGTCCACTTTCAGGTGATGAAAGTTGAAGGTCATGGACAGTTCTTTGGACTCGGGACGCGAGTAACGAATGCAGTGCTCAAGGCTGGTGGAGGACATCTCGCCCACGTTGATCAGCTCATGGCCCTCGAAGACTTCGCGGTGCATTTCCTGCAGGTATTGGTGCACATTCGGGCCGTCGGTGTAGAAACGGCGGCCGTCGGTGTGGTCTTCCGGGAAGTCGGCGGGCTTGGAGATGAGGTTGATCACGTCCAGGCGGAAACCGCCCACGCCCTTGTCACGCCAGAAGCGCATCAGCTTGAACACTTCAGCGCGGACCTGGGGGTTGTCCCAGTTGAGGTCGGCCTGGGTGTGGTCGAACAGGTGCAGGAAATACTGGCCGGTTTGTGCCTCGTATTCCCAGGCCGAGCCGCCGAACTTGGATTCCCAATTGTTCGGCTGGTCGCGCCAGATATAGAAGTCGCGGTAAGGGTTGTCGAGGCTGCTGCGCGCCTGCTGGAACCACTCGTGTTCGATGGACGTGTGGTTGACCACGATGTCGAGCATCAGCTTGATGCCGCGCTTGCCCGCTTCCTGAATCAGCAGGTCGCAGTCGGCCATGGTGCCGTAGCTGGGGTCGATGGCGTAGTAGTCACTGATGTCGTAACCGTTGTCGCGCTGGGGCGAGCGCAGGAACGGGGTGATCCACAAGCAGTCAACGCCCAGCCATTTGAGGTAATCGAGTTTGTCCACGATACCCAGCAGGTCACCGGTGGCATTACCCGCATGGCTGTGGAAGCTTTTCGGGTAGATCTGGTAGATCACCGAGTGTTGCCAGTCTTGCATGGTGGGTTCCTTCAGTTGAATGGTGTGCACGCTGTGCGCGGGCAAGCCGGCTCCCACCGTTGGGTGTGGGAGCGGGCGTGTGGAGCCGAGGGATCAGGCGACCTTGAAGCCCGGCCGAACGATTTTCATGCTCAGTGCACAGGTCACGACAAACGGCACGATAATCGCGATGACCATCCCGATCACAAAGCTTGGGATGTACTGCGGAATGATCGAGATAAAGCCGGGCAAACCGCCCACCCCGATGGCCGAGGCCTGGACCTTGTTCAGCGACAGGAAGATGCTACCCAGCGCCGAGCCCAGCAGAGCGGCATAGAACGGAAACTTGTAGCGCAGGTTGACCCCGAACATCGCAGGTTCCGTGATGCCGAAGTAGGCGGAAATCGCCGAGGTAGAGGCCATGCTTTTGTCCCGCGCATTGCGTGCGGTGTAGAACACCGCCAGTGCCGCACTGCCTTGGGCCAGGTTGGACATGACGATCATCGGCCAGATGAACGTGCCGCCTTGGGAAGAGATCAGTTGCAGGTCGACGGCGAGGAACATGTGGTGCATGCCGGTGATTACCAGCGGTGCATACAGCAGGCCGAAAATCGCCCCGCCCACCATCGGCGCCAGGTCAAACAGGGTGACCACGCCTTGAGTGATCAGGATGCCCAGGTGACGGGTCACCGGGCCGATGACCGCCAGCGCCAAGACGCCGGTGACCACGATGGTGGTGATGGGCACTACCAGCAATTGGATGGCATTCGGCACACGGGCCCGCAGCCATTTTTCAATCACGCTCATGACGAAGGCAGCCATCAGGATCGGCAGGATCTGGCCCTGGTAGCCGACTTTTTCGATCTTGAACCAGCCAAAAATATCGAAGTACGGCAGGCTTGCCCCGTCGATACCGGCGACCGCCTTGCCGTAGTTCCAGGCGTTGAGCAGGTCGGGGTGCACCAGCATCAGGCCCAGCACGATGCCGAGGATTTCACTGCCGCCAAACCGCTTGGCCGCCGACCACCCCACCAATGCCGGCAGGAAGACGAAGGACGTGTTGGCCATGAGGTTGATCAGGCTCCACAAACCATCCAGGTTCGGGTAGGCATCGAGCAGCGTCTTGCCCTCGATGAACATGCCCTTGGCACCCATCAGGTTGTTGACGCCCATGAGCAGACCGGCGATCACCAGCGCCGGGAGGATAGGCATGAACACGTCGGAGAACACGCGCACCAAACGCTGCATGGCGTTGGTTTTGTCCGCGCCTTTTTGCTTGACGTCAGCGATAGTGGACACGGCCAGGCCGGTTTCCTGGCGCAGGGCGGCGTAGACTTTCTCTACTTCGCCCGGGCCGATGACGATCTGGAACAGGCCGCCGGTGAAGAACGAGCCCTTGACCAGATCGATCTGGTTCAACTCGGGGCTCTTGGCCAGGCTCGGATCCTTGAGCGCCAGACGCAGGCGGGTAACGCAGTGGGCAGCTTGCTCGAGGTTTTCCTTGCCTCCGAGGTTCTTGAGAATCTCGCGGGCAATATTCTGATAGTCGTGGCTCATGCTTGATATTCCACTTGGATTTTTTGTTATGGGGGCAGTCGTTGGCAGCACGCCGAAGCCAAAAGTACTCGTCTGTACGAGTTAAAGCAATAACTCGTCTGTACGAGTTATTAATTGTCTGTTTTCCTGCCCCGCGAGTCAGGCATCGCCCTGCCCAAAAACAGGTCGAATGGACAAACCTGACCACTGGCACTATGGTTCCAGCCTTGACCGCCAACGTGGCACAGAGCCCTCACCCATGAGTAAATACAACCAGATCTACACCGATCTGCTTGCCAGCATCACCACAGAACGCCTGCAACGCGGTACTCGACTCCCCTCCGAAACCGAACTGATGGACGCCTACCAGGCCAGCCGCGGTACGGTGCGCCGGGCGATCGAGCAGCTTCAGGAACGCGGGTTTGCGCAAAAAATCCACGGCAAGGGCACCTTCGTGCTGTCCCCCAACCCTATTGAATTCCAATTGGGCGGGATCGTCAGTTTCCACGAAACCCACGCCAACCTGGGCGACGACGTACACACCGAAGTCGTGGAATTTACCCAATTCCCGCTGTCCGGCTCGTTGCTGCAACACATCGAAGCCGAGCCCGGCAGCCTGATCACACGCATCAAACGGGTGCGCCGCATCGATGGCAAACGCGTGATCCTGGACATCAACCACTTCGTCGCCGACCTGATCCCGGGCCTGGACCGCACGATTGCACAGCAGTCGATCTACGCGTTCATCGAAAAAACCCTGGAACTGCAGATCAGCTACGCACAGCGCACCATCGAAGCCCTGCCCCGCAGCAAGGACGATCAGATACACCTGGACCTTGAAGGGCAAAGCCACGTGATTGTGGTGAGTAACCAGACGTTTTTTCAGGACGGGCGACAGTTCGAGTACACCGAGTCGCGGCATACACTGGATAAGTTTTACTTTTCGGATATTGCGCGGCGGTGAGGTGCCCACCGGGGGTGGGTCAGTCGATCGTGTAGGCTCTGCGCTGATCAAAATCCTGATACTTGCGGGAAACAACGGGGTCATCAAAAGAGCCTTCGACTGTGTCCGTCGACACCAGCCCGTTAAGCCCCTTGACCGAGTGGATCGCCACCTCCCACGCGCCCGGCGCCAGCGGCGGCTCGATGAAGCCCTTCAAATACGCGTCAAGAATCCCTTTATCGGGTGTTTCGATCTCGGCACTCAGCGCTGAAAGATAAGCGGGCTTATCGGTTCGGCTCCAGTTGATGGAAAAGCCGGCTCGGCTGCACAACACCGAATGAATCACGAGCATCGTGCGGCCATTCCCGTCCAGAAACGGGTGACCGTACGCGAAAAACCCCATTACAACCCCAGGCGAGCGCCTGAGCAGCACCTTGTCGTGCCCAAGACGAAGGCCCTCCTCCACCGCTCTTTTTGCGTGCGAAGGCGGGCAAAAGCAAGTGCCGCCTTTGGAAATGGCCAAGCCCGGTGAAGTGCTTTCCCTGTCCGTGCCCGCCCAAGGATAAAAGTCGCCAAAGAGCAGCTTATGAACGTGCAGGAAGTCGCCGTACGTCACCTTTCGCTGCTTTTCCAGATAAGCCATTGCATCTGGCAAATTGGCGGTGAACAGATCGTGTTCCAGCTGTTTGACGATGTTGAGGTCTTTTTCCCCCACGACATTTCTGAGGTAGCCTTTCGACTCGAAGTCTTTGAACGGGTCAAACACGTTGTTTTTCCCGCAAGTAATTGGTCAATAAATGAACCGCTTCGAGCCCCGTGACTTTCTTTTCTTTTTTCAACGCAATCACCAGGTTTTCAATCGCATCGGTGTGCACATCATCCCCGGCCAGACGCGAGACATTCTGCGCCCACTCGTCTGCGTACGTCCTGACATAGGCAACCTGATATGACTCAGCCAGATCCAACACATAGCGACGCAGGCCAGACGTGGGAATGATCAAGGCACCGGTTTTGGGGTGACGCCTTACGGAGCTTTTCACTTTACGGGAAAGCCCCAACTCGTTGACGTAAACCACCGAGCGCCCCCCCAGCGACAACTTGCGACGGATACGACGATTGCCTTTTACACAGACTGTCGCCTCCTGCGGGACCACACCATCTTCAGCCATGGCAACGCAGGCACTCACACCCAGGCGCTGAAAGAGCTCAACGGCGAGCGCTTCAAGACCGGCAGCAGGAGTGACAGCCCCTGTGCCGGAATCGCGGGCAGCTTTTGCGTATACGCCCACCCCCATGCGCACGATCACACCTTTGTTGAGCAGCTCATCCAGCGCGACCGAAACCTGTGAGTGACTGCCAAGAGGCGCAACATCCGCGCGCAGGATCACATTACCCGGCGTGCAATTGATGGCTTGTTGAAGGCGGTCTTCCAGTTTCATGTACCGATCTCTGGAGGGTCTAGGGAGGCAGAAAGTCGTTGAGTGTTTTTTCTGAGATCCGAGTATGGGCAAGCTTAGGGTGTTGTCCAACGCTTTTGATGCTGGCTGTCAGATACACAGCTCTCCCGCCTCATAGGAGGCTAAGCTAGGATAACTCCCACTCTATTGTTAACAACGCAATAAATCCAAGCAATATCAGTAGCTTACAAACAGACACACTCTCAAGACCATGAAATATGCCATGCTCAGCTATGCAATCGATAGCTTGCTGCATTGGCAAGACTCCACCCCTCATTTCCCCCGAACGCCTTGGCCATCTGTCGCAGTATTATGGCCAGCTCGGCCGAGTCGCCGTTACGGCGCACTTCGGTCAGCAGCTCGGCCGCATAGCTCGGATCAGCGTGGAACTGCTCGACCATTGCCTCGTCATGTGATCGTTCTTTCATTGGTGCCATCCTCTATGTTGAGGGGTGGTACAGTCTAGTTCAACAAGTCTCCTTGAATGCTATCGTCGCGATGCGTATTACTAATCTTTGTGCTTTCCAATATCTTCAGAAAGGTCTCTTTCGAACTAGCTGCCTGCTCAAGTAGGCCCCGGTATTCAAGCGCAATGAAAAGTGCTACTGAGTACGCTTGGCAATTTAGCGAACGCTCTGGATTGAACTCAATATCTGTAAACGCTGAATAGTTTTTTAACTGACTTGCGATTGTTGGATGCTTTTTTAGTGCGTTGATATAGAGCCAATCGTAGAATGCTGTGGTGGGTTCAAGCGGCCATTCAGTACCAAAAAACTGAAAACCTGTGAGTCTCCCAGACGATCTTAACCGCAAATCTTTCTTGGCTTCACGAGATGTGAGGGAAAAAATATCGCGAAAAGGGCCACCACTCTCAAAAACCTTGCTGCCCTGAAATGCGCACTCGACACTGAACGTCAGGTTATTTTTGAGAGTGGTAATGGTGAGATTAAAAGCACTGAGAGCGATACCGAGATCAAGTTTCGATTTGCTAGAAACCTCTAATACGTCGATTAGAGTGGGGAATTGATCCTCGGCGGCCTGATGTAGAGATTCAACAGATTTCTGCTTCTGAGATGCTGATAACCCAGGAAACCATTTGAACTCCACGTGTCTAGTTTCTACTAGCGTAGGTCCCGTGCAGGTAGGGATGAAAACGGGTCTAGAAGCCATAAAAATCCTATATTTTCCTCAACCCCATGTCCGATCATATTTTCGGCTTGCAAACATCCCTTTGTTGTTTGCATGCACGTAGGCCTTTCGTTCACCTAGCAAATAGGCGTGAGCATCACGGACAGGGGCCTTTTCATAGATTACCCCGACAATGTACTGTGGCTCGATCACATCGAACACCAAAACCTCAGCTTGCACGTCGGTGGGGTCCGATATTTTTAATCGCTGCTCCGTCCGCCCTAAGCCCCCCTCGATTTCATCAAACATACCGAGTAGAGATTCTGGCGTCATTAGCTCCTGTAGGGGACGGCAGCTAATCCGGCCATCAGCAGCATTATGCTTGCAGAATGCGCAATCTTTGGTCCACAAAATACTGGGGTGAAGAACCAGGATTACCCAATCAATGAGGGGTTCGGCCATCCTGTACTTGTACAACATCTGGCTATTGGGGAAACCGATGGAGACGGAATTACTATCCCGGTGGCCGTCAAGTCGCAACTGATCGTTGGTCTGAGGAGCTAAGCCGACCTCATGCGCCCTTCCTATTGGGTAAAGCCCATGCTGAAGGATTGCAGGAAGGTTCGATGCTCGCGTGAAATGAAGGAGGTAAGGGATACCACGAGCGTTGGAATGCGCTTGAATTGCCTGCCTTGGCATAATCTCCACCATGATGGCTAATAGCTATGATTTCAGTCCGAGGCTAACCCAAATCAGAGCTGGCGTCCACGATGTCAAGGTGGTGCCATGAAAAAGTGAGCGTTGGGCTGAACAGGAACCCGAACGATTAAACATTGCTCGTGGTTTAGCTATGTGGATTGAGCAACCTATTGGGCTGCTCATCGCACGTTGAATTCGGTTTAGTTAGGGAAATCCTGAAGAAGACTTCCAAATATGGTGAAATACGCCGATCCCGTTGC
>NZ_JBSVWN010000046.1:0-54003 GCF_054071325.1 Pseudomonas sp. SDO5215_S409
CAAACTCAGCGGCCAAGGCCATGATGAGTTACACCACTTCCAGGGACACGATCCTTATCTAGCTTGAGGAGATGATTTTCCATCGACTCAAGCTTGCGTCTTGGAGCTTGGAAACCGCTTCGGTATGGCCATAGATATAGTCAGAAATGCTTTTTATTTCCTTCGCGGGAAGTGCTTCACCAACGCCTTCATTCAGTTTTTTTGCTATCTGGTTCAGGTTTCTCCCAATGGCGCGAAGCTGTCCTGTGGACTCCCACAGGGCTTTTGTAGCCTGCATCGTGAATTGAGGGTGGTTGGTCAAGCTGGCGCGAACGCAATTGATTACCCAGCGTTGAGGGGAGCATCCCTCGGCTTCTGAACGCTCTACGATCTCATGATACTCAGTCGGTGTGAGTCGAACCTCAAGCCGCTGTTTCGGACCTTCGTCAGGTTCTCCTGCGATTTGTCCGGATATCCAATCCTGAACGTCAGGGGCCATTTCGTCTTGAATGACGTAGCGCATTAGCGCTCGGATCATGCCGTGCTGGGAGCTGCCTTTTTTCTCGCAGTGTGTTTCCCATTCTGATTTCAGGTCGGCCGGTATACGTACACGGTACACGGCACTATCCCTTGTGGCTCCGATACTAGCTTTGCGCGGCATGTGAATCCCTCTTCGAAATCAGCGACTGATCATGCAGGTAGTGAACCACAATTTACCGGCGAACGCCTATCCTGCACTAGATCTCCATGGGCCTCAGTACTTGTTCATGAACAAGAGAACTGCTGCTACGGGAGTGCTTTGTCATACGCTAACCCGACGATTTGCCTATCCTGCATTAGGTCTCCATGCGCTTGGATCGTCGTTCTGTTGATTTGATTTGCGGCTCTAATCGTCGGTGATCACTGAGGTCGTACAATGTTTCTAGTCAATAACTTCAAAGCGTTTATGTGTTCTTGTTTGTTTTCACGACTCATTGTTGATCGTCTTTCGTTGCTGTGCGTGATGAGGGTTGGGTCGGTTATTGATTTCGACTTGCTCGGCCTCGCGAGAGGGCAAAAGCTGCCCTTCAAATAGTTTTTCTTCAATCCATAAAACCACCGCTGTGGTGTTGTCGTAATTTTTCCAGATCTGAGTGCCTCCGAAAGCTCATCAAGGAGTATTTGATGGTCATACCTTGGAATGTCCTCCAAGAGCTGAACGATCCATGCGCGATCTCCTTTCTTTAGTTGCTTAGGAAGGCGTAGCGTATGCGTCCGGGCATCACACCTTGCGTGATTAAACCGGCTGCCACTTATGCGGAAGCAACTGCTCAATTTCGCTCGCCCGCTGCGTCGGCAGCCGCGTGAGAACATCCTTTATATAGGCGTACGGATCATGGCCATTCAGCCGCGCTGACTGGATCAAACTCATGATCGCCGCAGCCCGTTTTCCGCTGCGTAGCGACCCGGCGAAGAGCCAGTTTTTGCGCCCCAGAGCCCATGGTCGGATCTGGTTTTCCGCCCAATTATTATCAATGGGAACCGCCCCGTCATCGAGGTAGCGCGACAGCGCTGCCCAGCGTTTGAGGCTGTAATCGAGTGCTCTGCTGATAGCCGACCCTTCGGGTACAACATCACGCTGCGCGATCATCCAGGCATGCAACCTATCCATCACCGGTTCGGCTTTTTCTTGCCGTATTCGGCGCCGCAAATCCGGCTCTAGGTTACGCACTTCGCTCTCGACTTCGTACAACAGCTGGATGTAGTGCAGGGCCTGCTCGGCGATCTGGCTCTTGTTGGTTGCGTGCAACTCAAAGAACTTGCGCCGGGCATGGGCCATGCAGCCGATCTCGGTCACGCCCAGTTCAAAGCTGGCCTTGTAACCGCCAAAATCATCGCAGACCAACTTGCCTTTCCAGCCTTGAAGGAAGTTACGAGCATGCTCGCCAGCGCGGCTCGGGCTGAAGTCGTAGACGACAGCGGCTGTCTCGCAGAACTGGCTGGTGGCGTACGCCCAAACATAAGATCGGTGAGTTTTTTTCGAGCCTGGAGCAAGCATTTGCACGGGTGTTTCATCCGCGTGCATGACCTGTTGCCCGATCACTACGTCCCGCAAGGCATCGACCAGGAGCTGCAACTGCACGCCTGTCATACCAACCCACTGAGCCAACGTGGAGCGTGGAATCGCCAAGCCGGCACGACCAAAAATCGATTCCTGACGGTAAAGCGGAAGATGGTCAGCGAACTTCGCAATCATGACGTGAGCAAGTAACCCGGCCGTCGGGATGCCTTTGTCGATGACCTGCGCCGGCACCGGCGCCTGGATCAGCGTTTCGCAGTCATCGCATACCCACTTGCCACGAACATGGCGCTCAACGGTAAACACGCCCGGCGTGTAGTCCAGCTTTTCACTGACATCTTCACCGATACGCTTGAGTGCGCAACCGCACAGGCAGTGGGTGTTGTCCGGTTCGTGATGGATCAACGTGCGAGGGAATTCTGCCGGCAATGCCCTGCGCTTGGGCTTTTGCTTTTCCCCGGTCGCCGCAGGTGCTATTTGCAACGCCTGAAGCTCGGCCTCAATCGCCGCGATATCAGTATCGATCAGGTCATCAAGCAGGCTGGCCTGATCAGGACTCATCTGCTCACTACGCTTGGCAAACTTCAAACGCTTGAGCTGTGCGATCTCGTGGGTCAGCTTCTCGATCACCGTTTGATCGCGGTTGATCTTCCTGCCCATGGTCTCGACTTGCGACAGCAACTGCGCAGCGAATGCACGCAGTTGGTCGAGAGTCATTTGATCGAGATTAGGCGAGGAAGTCATGCCGTGGATTTTACCAAAGCAGACCGTATGCGACAGCAAGCCGAGACCTCAATTACAGTTTTTAAAGCAGCGTGATTGCACCGCCAGCGCCAACACGTTGCCAAGGTAGGCCGAGTACCAAGGCCTGAAGTTGTTCGGTATCCAACTGCATTTCGCTGCCTTGTCGAATGCCTGGCCAGTGAAACTTGCCTTGGTTCAAGCGGCGTGCCGCCAGCCAGACGCCAACCCCATCGTGTACCAGCACCTTGACCCGAGTCGCGCGGCGATTGGCAAACAGATAGGCGCAGTCCGGCTTCGCCGCACCGAACACCGCGATCACTCTGGCCAGCGCCGTTTCAGTTCCGGCGCGCATGTCCATGGGCTCGGTGGCAAGCCAGATGGCGTCGATGCGGATCATCGCAAAAGGTCTCGAAGGAATGCGGCACAGGCAGCAGCATTATCGGTTGGCCAGTTCACTTTGACGGTGCCGCGCGGGTGCAGAATCTTAATGCTGATATTCGCTGAAGATCCGTGGACTGTTTCGTGTATAGGCAACGGGATGAATGCAGGTTGGAGCGCCGTGCTTTTCTGCGCTTGCACCCGAATCCATTTGTGGACGAGGTTCGCGTTGAGGCTATGGCTGAGGGCAACGCTGGCAATCGAAGCGCCGGGTTGAACACACTCTTGAATGACCCGGGCTTTGAAGGATTTGGAATACGAACGGCGTGTCGGCTGCATGAAATACCCGCTTAAAAGGCTAGGACTGGTGTCCACTTAAATTTAAGTGCACACCATGTCCTGGCTTCGTGGGGTCGGGTAGATGACTTGGCCGGACGCATACTCTTGATGTTGTCCAATTTACCGACCAAATCTTCGGCTCTCAAATGTGTATACCTTTTGAGCATCTGCATCGACTTATGACCACTGATGGCAGAAACCTCTTGATCCGATAACCCACCTTCGACAAGCCGACTTACTGCTTCATGGCGCAGGTCATGAAACCTGAAGTCAGGTAGGTCGAGCTTCTTCTTGAGCTGTCCCCAAATCTTGGTGAAGGTATACGGCCGACGCTTCCCATCCTTTCCAGGCTCACCAAAAAACACCAGATCGCAGTCGATTGGTCGCACCGGATTATCCATCGCAGCTTTGAATACTTCGGTGGCACGCTTGCTGAGAGGCACGGTGCGCGAGCCGTCGTTTTTTGTGTCTGAGAGACGTATGACGCGCTTTGCCAAATCCACTTGAGGGCGGCGTAGGGATGAGATCTCTGACGAGCGCATACCCGTTTCCAGAGCGATGCACACAATCCAGCCCAACATAGGGTTGCTGTGTCGATTCACCGCCGCGAGCAGAAGGCGTTCTTCCTCCGGAGACAATCTTCGGTCACGACCATCCCCAGGGCTTGGCTTTCGGATGTTCAGCACTGGGTTGAACGTAAGACCCAAACCCCATTCCTGAATCGCTACCGTGTACAGGTGGCTCAACAGCGCAAGTTCGAGGCGCACGGTGTTGTTGCTGATGGTCCCCTCACGGCTCGGTTCGTTCAGGCGCTTGTCGCGATAGCCGGCGATGATTTCAGCGGAGAGGGCAGCCATGGAGTATTTGCCCAAGTGCTCGATCAGCTTCTTGGCTTTCGAGGTTTCGCCACGTTGAGTGCTGGGCTTCTTTGTAGGGGTTATGTCGCTCAGATAGCGCTTGAGTGCAGCCTCTAGCGTCATTTTCTCGGAGCCGCTGCGCCGGATGTACACGCCACGCACCATTTCTTCTTCGGTACGCCTCGACCAGTCCTCCGCATCACGTTTTGTGCGAAAGGTTTTGGCGACAGTGGGCCAGCCATTTTTACGAATGAGCGCCTTCCATGTGCCGGAAGGGGTTTTGACGAGAGTAGCCATGAGAGGGGTCTCCTAGGCGGCTGGCGAACCAGCACTGTACCTAAATTGTACCCTTGGACCATAGGACTGAATCTGTGGTGGACCAGCCAGAAACGCGAAAGCCGCGCAATGCGCGGCTTTGGAGTTGGTGGGCCCACACGGACTCGAACCGTGGACCAAAGGATTATGAGTCCTCTGCTCTAACCAACTGAGCTATAGGCCCTCAGTAGGCCGCGGATTATAGCGATGGATTCCTCGCTGTGCTATCCGAAAAATCTGAAACCCGCATGCGAAGGAATGTCTCGGCGAATAACTCGGCGGGCAGGGGCAGGCTGACGATGTAGCCTTGCATCTGTTCACAGCCTTCGGCGGCGAGGAAGGCTTGTTGGGCGGTTGTCTCCACGCCCTCGGCGATGATGGTGAATTGCATGCTGTGGCCCAAGGCGATGATGGCGCGCACGATGGCGGCGTCGTGGGGGTCGTCGGGCAGGCCGCGGACGAAGGATTGGTCGATTTTCAGGAAGTCCAGGGGCAGGCGCTTCAGGTAGCTGAGGGACGAATAGCCGGTGCCGAAGTCGTCGATGGCCAGTTGTACGCCCAGGTGTTTGAGCTGATGCAGCACTTCCAGGGCTTCTTCGGCCTGGCTCATGATGAAGTTTTCGGTGATCTCCAGTTGCAGGCAGCCGGGTTCGAGTTCGTAGTCGCGCAGCAGCTGTTCGATGCGGGCCAGTAGGTTGGGGTGGCGCAGTTGTGCGCCGGCCAGGTTGACCGAGAGCGGGCCGAAGTCATGGAAGTGGGTTTGCCAGGCCTGCAGTTGCTGGCAGGCCTGTTCCAGGACCCAGTCACCGATTTGCAGGATCATGCCGTTTTCTTCGGCCAGGGCGATGAAGTGTTCGGGCGGGACGTCGCCAAAGGTGGGGTGGTGCCAGCGGATCAGGGCTTCGGCGCCGATCAGTTCGTGGGTGTCCAGGCTGCGCTTGGCCTGGTAGTAGAGGGACAATTCATTGCGCTCCAGGGCGCGGCGCAGTTCGTGTTCCAGGGCCACGCGTTCGTTGGCTTCGGCGGTGAGGTCCTGGGTGTAGCTTTCGACCCGGTTGCGGCCCTTGGCCTTGGAGCGGTACATGGCGGCGTCGGCGTTTTTGACCAGCGTGGCGACGTCGGTGCCGTCCTGTGGGTAAAAGCTTGTGCCGATGCTGGCGGTCATGAAGAACTCGTGTTCGCCGGCCTGGAAGGGCGGCGCGAAGCAGGCCAGCAGTTTATTGGCCAGGGTTTCGGCGTCGCTGGCTTGTTGCAGGCCGGGTAGCAAGATGATGAATTCGTCGCCGCCCAGGCGGGCGACGGTGTCGATGTCACGCAGTTGTTCCTTGAGGCGTACGGCGATGTCCTTGAGCAGCAGGTCGCCAATCGGGTGGCCGAGGCTGTCGTTGATGTGTTTGAAGCGGTCGAGGTCGAGAAACAGCACGGCGCCCTGGCTGCCGGTCTCTTGTTGATTGTTGAGCGAGGCCTGCAGGCGGCTTTCAAACAGGGTGCGGTTGGGCAGGCCGGTCAGAGGGTCGTGGTGGGCCTGGTAGTCGAGGCGTGCCTGGGCGTGCTTGAGGCTGGAGATGTCGGCAAATACGGCAACGAAATGCGTGATCGATTGCTCGCGATTGCGCACGGCGCTGATGGTGAGCCAGCTGGGGTACAACTCGCCGTTCTTGCGTCGGTTGCAAATCTCGCCCTGCCAGTGGCCATGGGTGGTCAGTTGGTGCCACATGGCCGCGTAGAAAGCGCTGTCGTGCTGGCCGGAAGCAAGCAGGCGCGGGGTCTGGCCGAGGGCTTCGGTTTCGCTGTAGCCGGTGATTTCGGTGAACGCACGATTGACCGCACTGATGTGTTGCCGGATGTCAGTGATCAACACGCCTTCGGCCGTGCTTTCAAATACCGTTGCGGCTTGTTGCAGTTTTTCCTGCATCAGCTGGCGCTCGGTGATGTCACGGGCGATGGTCAGCATGCAGTCGTCTTCGCCGATGGGCAGCGGGCGGCTGGACACTTCGCACAGGCGAATCTGGCCGTCGCTGCGGCGGATGTGGCAGATAAAGTCCCGCACCAGCCCGTCGCGCTGCATCAGCTCGAGCATGTGCTTGCGCTCGTTGAGGTCGACCCAGATACCCAAGTCCAGCGCGGACTGGTCGAGCGACATGGCACTGTTAAAGCCGGTCAGCCGGCTGAAGCCTTCATTGACCTCCATCAGCAGCCCGTCCCGCTGGCGGCTGAGCAACAGGCCATCAGGGGAGGCGTGAAAGGCTTTGGCGAATTTCTCTTCGGAGGTCTGCAACAGCTGCTGGGTTTCCTTCAACTGCGTGATGTCGCGCACCACAACCACCAGGGCTTCGGTGGTGTCGAGTTGAAACGGCTCGGCGGAAATCAGCCCGGTAAAGGCCTGGCCGTTGCTGCGCAGGAACGGCATTTCCAGGTTGCGCACGCTGGTGGTCTGTATCCGTTGCAACAACCTCGGGCCTACGCCCTGGATGCCCCATATGTTCAACTCGGACGCGGTCTTGCCGATGACGTCGTCGGCGCTCAGGCCTATTTGATCCTCAAAGGCCTTGTTGACCTCCAGCAGGCAGCCGTCGGACAGGCGGGCGATAACCAGAATGTCCGGGCATTGCTGGAACACCGAGGCAAATTTTTGCTCCGAGAGTTGCAGGGCCTCTTCGGTGCGCTTGGCCTCGCTGATATCGATCATCAGGCCGCGCAGAACGGGCTCATGGCCGTGTTCAATCAGGCTGACGATGTCGCGTACCCACAGGCACCGACCGTCGGCGGTGATGACGCGGTAGTCCAGGCTATGGTCGCGGTTGGCGCGGGTTTCGCGGTAGCAGTAGGCTTCGGCGCGGGTCAGGTCGGCGGGGTGGATGATGTTGCGCCAGAAGCCCGGGATCAGCCAGTGGGCGCGCGGGTAGCCCAGCAGTTCTTCGGCATGCGGCGACACGTAGCTGTAGGTGAAATCGCTGACGTTGGCTTCCCAGGCAATGGCGGACAGGCTCTCCACCAGGCCACGGTAATGGTATTCGCTGCTGCGCAGTTCCTGTTCGAGGGCGACCCTGCGGGAAATTTCCGAACTGAGCCTGCGATTGATCCGAATAACAATGGCTAACACGGTGCTCAACAGCAGCACCGCAGGCAGGCCGTACAGCAGCAAGTCGGTCCAGATTGTGCGGTGATCGATGACGTTGCCGACCCAGCGCTGCTGGATGGCCTCGGTTTCGGTGGGGCTCAGGTCGGCCAGGACTTTGTCGATGATGCTCACCAGCATCTTGTTGTCTCGGGGGACGCCCATGGCCAACTGGTAGCGGTAGGGCGTTTCGCCGCTGACGTAAAGGCCGTCGAGCTTGAGCTGGCGCAAGCTCCACACGCTGGAGGCGAGGTCGCCGACCACTGCGTCTACTTCGTCGGTGGCCAGGGCCTGCAGGGTCGAGCTCACGTTGGGCAGGGCGACGAGGTTGAGATCCGGGTGGTGGGTACGCAGCAGTTCGTGGGGGGCGTAGTTTTCCACTACCGCCACTTTGAGCCCGTACAAGTCTTTGAGCGTGCGGGGTTGGGCACCGCCTTCGTGGGCGAGGATCACTATCGGGAAGTCGAGGTAGGGCCGGGTAAACGCCAAAAAACTCTGGCGCTCGGGGGTGGACATGATGCCGGGCAACAGGTCGATCTGGTTGTGCCTGGCCTGGTCCAGCACCGCGTTCCAGTTTGCCGGCTCTATGAGGGTGATCCTCACGCCCAGGCGATCCTGCATCAGGCGCACGTAATCGGCGGCCAGGCCCTGGTAGTGGCCTTTTTCGTCACGGTATTCAAAGGGCGGCCACGAGGCGTCGACGCCCAGGCGCAGTTCTGGGTGGTCCGCCAACCAGCCACGCTCTTCAGGGGTGAGAGTCAACGCGCCAGCCGTTGCGGTCCAGGTTATGAGCGACAGCAGCCACACGGTCGACAATCTGGGCATAACGGTCTCGTTATGGCACGGGGAATGTTTCGAGTGTAGACGGCAATGCGGGGGAGGAAAGGCGGGGGATTCAAACGGTAGAAAGCAAAACCCCCGGCTGGGCCGGGGGTTTTGTGGTCACTCGTCGAGGAAGGAGCGCAGGTGCTCGCTTCTCGTCGGGTGGCGCAGCTTGCGCAACGCCTTGGCTTCGATCTGGCGGATCCGCTCACGGGTCACATCGAACTGTTTGCCGACTTCCTCAAGGGTGTGGTCGGTATTCATGTCGATGCCGAAACGCATACGCAGTACCTTGGCTTCACGGGCAGTGAGGCCGGACAGTACGTCGCGAGTCGCTTCCTTGAGGCTCTCAACAGTGGCGACATCGATAGGCGACTGCATGGTCGAGTCTTCGATGAAGTCGCCCAGGTGGGAGTCTTCGTCATCACCGATCGGGGTTTCCATGGAGATCGGCTCTTTGGCGATCTTCAATACCTTGCGGATCTTGTCCTCAGGCATTTCCATGCGTTCACCCAGCTCTTCCGGGGTCGGTTCACGACCCATTTCCTGCAGCATCTGCCGGGAAATACGGTTGAGCTTGTTGATGGTCTCGATCATGTGCACCGGAATACGGATGGTGCGGGCCTGGTCGGCGATCGAGCGAGTGATCGCTTGACGGATCCACCAGGTGGCATAGGTCGAGAACTTGTAGCCGCGACGGTATTCGAACTTGTCCACCGCCTTCATCAAGCCGATGTTGCCTTCCTGGATCAGGTCGAGGAATTGCAGGCCACGGTTGGTGTATTTCTTGGCGATGGAGATCACCAGACGCAAGTTGGCTTCCACCATCTCTTTCTTCGCGCGGCGGGCCTTGGCCTCACCGATCGACATGCGACGGTTGATGTCCTTGATCTCGGCAATCGTCAGACCGGTTTCGGTTTCGAGCGCGGTCAGCTTTTGCTGGCAGCGAACGATGTCCGGTTGCAGGCGGGCAATGGCTTCAGCGTATTTGCTTTTGCCTTTGGCCAGCGCGTCGGTCCAGCTTTCGTCAACTTCGTTGCCCGGGAACTGGCGCAGGAAGTCGGCACGTGGCATACGGGCATCACGCACGCACAGCTGCATGATGGCGCGTTCTTGAGCACGCAGACGCTCAAGGGCGCTGCGAACGCGCTCGACCAGGCCTTCGAATTGCTTGGGTACCAGCTTGATCGGCATGAACAGCTCGGCCAGCGCCAACAGCTCGGCGATGGCCGCCTTGTTGTTGCGACCGTGCTTTTTCAGGGCCTTGCGGGTGATTTCCATTTGATCGGAAACCGCACCAAAACGCTGGGCAGCCACGATAGGGTCCGGGCCGCTTTCGGCCTCTTCCTCGTCATCGCCGCTGGATTCGCCGTCTTCGTCGTCGGAATCGTCGTCCGCTTTCGCGGTTTTTGTGTCGATCGGCGGCGGAACTTCAGCCGCCGGCGGGGCAATGCCGTCGTCCGGGTCGATATAACCGCTCAGGACGTCGGACAGGCGACCGCCTTCGGAGGTGACGCGGGTGTACTCGGAGAGAATGTGGTCAACGGTGCCGGGGAAGTGCGCGATGGCGCTCATCACCTCACGGATGCCCTCTTCGATACGCTTGGCGATTTCGATTTCGCCTTCACGTGTCAGCAGCTCGACCGTGCCCATTTCGCGCATGTACATGCGCACGGGGTCGGTGGTGCGGCCGATATCGGTTTCTACCGCTGCCAGCGCTGCAGCGGCTTCTTCAGCGGCTGCCTCGTCGGTATCGGCGTCGGCCAACATAAGGGCGTCCGCATCCGGAGCACTCTCGTGTACGGGGATCCCCATGTCGTTAATCATGCGGATGATGTCTTCCACCTGCTCTGGATCTGAAATATCCTCAGGCAGGTGGTCGTTGACCTCTGCGTAAGTCAGATACTTCTGCTCACGACCAAGGGTGATCAACTCTTTGATACGAGACTGCTGTTGCGCTTTTCCGGACATAACACCCTATCCACTGAAGGTCTTGGCGGGCAAAAAACAAGCCGAGGATTATACCCGAGCTATGACCTCACACGCCAGCTGAGGTCGGGTTTGATGTGCAAACGTTCTGTTTTAAGAGGTCGCGCATCTGCTTTGCTATCTGAATCTGCTCTTCAGCCGACAAGCCCGGCTGCCTTGCTTTTTTGATGAGGTCGTCAAGGGTCTGTGTGTGCTGACCCGCGGATAACCTAGTAATGGTGTCTAAAAACTGTTGTTCAAGGTTATCTCCGTCAATTAGCCACTCCTTTTCCGCGAGTGCTTTGAGAAGACGCCCCTGTTCGGTGCCATGCCACCTGGCCATGAGCTGAATGGAGTTTAGCTTAGGATTTTTCTGCACGGCCTCGATCAGGGCAATCAGCACCTGAGCGTAGGTGTTGCTCTCGTTGGCAAAGTGATCGGCACTCTCGACCTTGCCCGCCAGTTGCGGGTAGTGAATGAGCGTGCGCAACGCAATCAGCGTGGGCGCCTCCACCGCGACGGGGGTGCGGGGTGCATAGGGCTCGTCGCGATCACCGCGCTTGCCGTTTTTGTTCCAGGGTTTCTTATCCCATTTCTTGCCGCCAGCGCCAGATTTCTTCGGGGCCCACTCTTGCTGTTGGGGGGCGTAGGCGTCCTGCGGTTGGTGAAAGTCCGAGTAGTCCGGCATGGCATCGTAGTCGATGCCCGGGTCGTACGCCGGTTGCGCGTGCTGAGGTGCGCTGTGTGCCAGCTGGCTGACCGCTTCGCCGCTCAGGCCGGTGATTTCCAGCAGGCGCTGGCGCATCAGGGCCTTGAGGTTGGCGCCGGGGATCCTGTCGATCAGCGGCGCGGCGAGCGTGGCCATGTGCGCCTTGCCTTCAAGCGAGCGCGGGTCGGCTTCTTCGGTCAACTGCTGGAAGAAATAATCGGCCAGCGGCTGCGTGTGCTGATGAATGCGGGCGCGGAAGGCGTCAGTGCCTTCGGAGCGCACCAGGGTGTCCGGGTCCTCGCCTTCGGGCAAAAACAGGAAGCGGGCGCGGCGCCCGTCCTGCAGGCTCGACAGCGTGGACTCAAGCGCGCGCCAGGCGGCGTTGCGGCCTGCCTGGTCGCCGTCAAAGCAGAACAATACGCTGGGCACCACGCGAAACAGGCGTTTCAAGTGCTCTTCGCTGGTGGCGGTGCCCAGGGTGGCCACGGCGTTGCGCAGGCCTTGCTGGGCCAGGGCGATCACGTCCATGTAGCCCTCGACCACGATGATCTCGTCGAGGTTGCGGTTGTGCTTGCGGGCCTCAAACAGCCCGTAGAGTTCCTGGCCCTTGTGAAACACCGGGGTTTCCGGCGAGTTCAGGTATTTGGGTTTGTCGTCCCCCAAAACCCGGCCACCAAAGGCAATGATGCGGCCGCGGCTGTCGCGGATCGGGAACATGACCCGGTCGCGGAAGCGATCGTAGCGTTTGCCGGTTTCGGCATTTTCCACCAGCAGGCCGGCGTCGATCATGGCCTTTTGCTGGAGTGTGTCGCTGCTCAGGTGTTTGTAGAGGTTGTCCCAGCCTGGCGGGGCAAAGCCCAGGCCGAAGTCGCGGGCAATCTCGCCGGTCAGGCCGCGACCTTTGAGGTATTCGACGGCCGCGCGGCGCTGCGGATGGCCCTTGAGGGCTTGGCGATAAAACTCGGCGGCGGCGGTGAGCAGCGGGTACAGCGGCGAGTCGGTGGGCTGGCGCGGTTTGTGCGAGCGGCCGCTGTCTTCGCGGGGCACTTCCATGCCGCAGGCTTTTGCCAGTTCCTCGACAGCCTGGGGGAAGTCCAGGTTGTCGTGGTCCATGATGAAGCCAAGGGCGTTGCCGCCCGCGCCGCAACCAAAGCAGTAATAGAACTGCTTGTCGGGGCTGACGCTGAATGACGGGGTCTTTTCCTTGTGAAACGGGCAGCAGGCGGTGTAGTTCTTGCCGGCTTTTTTCATTTGCACGCGCGAACTGACAACATCGACGATGTCGGTGCGGTTCAGAAGGTCGTCAATAAAGCTCTGGGGAATTAGCCCGGCCATGGCGTTCTCGTCATCACTGCGTGTCAATGAGGCCCGTGAAGTTCAGGCGCGCCTGTGGGGCGGCTCGATCATCAATCGTCTGCTTGGGCTGTCAGGGAGTGTATCTGCCGAGCATCCACTGACGTTAGTACCAATCAGTCTTCGGCGGGGTGAACAGGTTGCCTGCAAGTCCGGTGTCGACCCAAGGTGGTCGCGGAAGCCTGTCGTGGGCGCAGTCGACCGGGTTGATCGCCTGTTTACAAAATAAGTGTGCTCGTCAGTAGCCTTGTAAGGCTCGTCAGAAGAGACGTGCACCGCTGGCAAAAGAGCCAGGTCTGACGTGGTGAAGCAGTTCGTCGCGGTCGCATGGGCGGCGTTGACGTGAAGCATCAAGCGATATCCGCAAATGCCAACAGCCCGGCTGAGGGCCGGGCTTGGCAGAAGCTTGCTACGAACGTCTGTGTATTAGTACAGACGAACGGCGCGGCGCTGCTCGCGCTGAACTTTCTTGGCGTGACGCTTAACAGCTGCTGCTGCTTTGCGCTTACGCTCGGAAGTCGGCTTCTCGTAAAATTCGCGGCTACGAACTTCAGCCAGAACACCGGCTTTTTCGCAGGAGCGCTTGAAACGACGCAGAGCTACGTCGAAGGGTTCGTTCTCTTTAACTTTGACGGCTGGCATCCAGAGCTACCTTCATTCATTACCGGGATCAACGTTCTCGTCGCAAAAAATTCGCGGCTGAGGTCGTCGGTTTTTAAGGGTTGCGGATGTTAACCCCTCATTGGCAGGAATGCAAAGCCTCTGATCGAAAACCGCTAGTCGGAAGGGAGAGCGACGACTATTATGCGCGCCTTCGAATTCAGCCTCTACAAGGCGCAAACCCATGTTAGTACTGGGATTAGAAACCTCCTGCGACGAAACCGGCGTCGCACTTTACGACAGTGAGCGCGGGCTGCTGGGCGATGCGCTGTTCAGCCAGATCGACCTGCACCGCGCCTACGGCGGCGTGGTGCCGGAGCTGGCCAGCCGCGATCACGTCAAGCGCATGCTGCCGTTGATCCGCCAGGTGCTGGACCAGTCCGGCTGCGTGCCGACCGAGATCGACGCCATTGCCTACACCGCGGGCCCGGGGCTGGTCGGTGCGCTGCTGGTGGGCGCCTCGTGCGCGCAGGCGCTGGCCTTTGCCTGGGACATTCCCGCGCTGGGCGTGCACCACATGGAAGGCCATTTACTGGCACCTATGCTGGAAGCAAACCCGCCTCAGTTTCCGTTCGTCGCTTTGTTGGTGTCGGGTGGGCATACGCAACTGGTTCAGGTCGACGGCATCGGTCAGTACACGTTGCTGGGCGAGAGCCTGGACGACGCGGCGGGCGAAGCGTTCGACAAGACCGCAAAAATGATGGGGCTCAATTACCCCGGAGGCCCGGAAATCGCGCGGCTGGCCAACAGCGGCGTTGAAGGGCGTTTTACCTTCCCGCGTCCGATGTGTGACCGGCCTGGCTTGATGTTCAGCTTCAGCGGCCTGAAAACCGCCGCCCTGACGACCTGGCAACAGTGCGTCAGTGCCGCAGACGACAGCGAGCAAGCCCGTTGCGACATCGCTCTGGCGTTCCAGCAGGCCGTGGTGGAGACTTTGACCATCAAGTGCAAGCGCGCCCTGAAACAGGCCGGTATGAAGCGCCTAGTGATCGCAGGTGGCGTGAGTGCGAACAAAGCATTGCGTCTGTCGCTGGAAAAAATGCTCGGCGATATGCAGGGCGAAGTGTTCTACGCCCGCCCCGAATTCTGCACCGACAACGGCGCCATGATCGCCTACGCCGGTTGCCAGCGGCTCAAGGCCGGGCAGCAGGAAAGCCTGGCGATCAGCGTGCAGGCGCGCTGGCCGATGGAGCAGTTGTCGGCGTTGTAATCAACGCGTGTGAGCCGGGTGCGTCCGGGGTATTTAAAAATGCCGTTCGCGCCCGGCAAACAGGTCGCGTAAATTGCCCCGGTGGCGCCAGACGATCAGCAGCGTCAATACGCTCATCGGCACCAGCGCCGCCGGTTCTTGCCAGGCCAGTAATGGCAGGGTCAGCGGTGTGGCGATCAACGCGGCCAGTGAGCTGGTGCGGGTCAGGTAGAACGTCAGCAGCCACGCCAGTATGGCCAACAGCGCGGCTGGCGGATAAATGCCCAGCAACATGCCCGCGGCCGTGGCAACGCCTTTGCCGCCGCGAAAGCGAAAGTACAGCGGGAACAAATGGCCGAGCACGGCGCAGACGCCAATCCAGGCCTGCTGTTGCAGCGAAAGGCCGCAGGCCGTGGCGATGAGTACGGGCAGCAGGCCCTTGCACACGTCGCCGAACAGCGTAAGCACGGCGAGTTTTTTGCCCGCCAGGCGCAACATATTGGTGGCCCCGGCATTGCCCGAGCCACTCATTCGCGGGTCGGGGTTTCCCGTCAGGCGGCTGAGCAAAATGGCGAAGGACAGAGAGCCGAGCAGGTAGGCGAAAATCGCCAGTAACCAAAACATGCTAACTATTCCGGGCGAGGGTGCCCTGATTCTAACGGCGCATTGCGCCCTTGTCGTGCAGCGGAGAAGAGTGCTTGGACAGAGTGTTTATCGAAGGCCTTGAAGTTGACACCGTAATCGGGGCCTACGACTGGGAGCGGGGCATCCGGCAATGCCTGCGCCTGGACCTGAGTTTCGCCTGGGACAACCGCCCGGCCGCCGCCGGTGACGACCTGACCCTGGCGCTGGACTACGCCAGTGTGTCCACGCGCATCCAGGCCTTTGCCGAGCAGGCGCAGTTCCAATTGGTGGAAACGTTCGCCGAGCGCCTGGCCGAGGTGCTGATGAGCGAGTTCCAGATTCCCTGGCTGCACCTCAAACTGACCAAGCCCGGCGCCGTTGCGGCGGCCAAAGGCGTGGGCGTGGAGATCGAGCGCGGATGTCGCTAACGCGGATTTACCTGGGCCTGGGCAGCAATATCGAGCGCGAGGTCCATCTGTGCGCGGGCCTGGATGCCCTGTCGGGCTTCCTGACGGACATGCGCTGCTCGCCGGTCTTCGAGAGCCAGCCGGTGGGCATCAAAAGTGGCCCGTTCTTCAACCTGGTGGTGTCGGCGTCTACCGACTTGCCGTTGCTGGAGCTGGACCGTCGACTGAAATTCATCGAAGCCGACAATGGCCGCTATGCCCCAAACCGCAAGGGCTTGCCGCTGGATATCGACGTGTTGCTGTATGGCGATCTGGTGGGCAATTTTGACGGGCTGATCCTGCCGCGTGCCGAGATCCTGAAGAACGCCTTTGTGCTGTGGCCACTGTCGTTGATGGCGCCCGAGCGGGTACACCCACAAGCCGGCAAGACGTTTGCGGCGCTGTGGCGCGATACACCGATCGATCAGGTCTTGGCGCCTGTGGCTTTCCAGTGGCGGGCGCAGCCGCTGACGCCCGCCGAGCTGCTGTAACCCGCCTGCCTACGAGGCGCGTTGCGCCTTGTAGGCTTTCAGTGCATTGAGGCGTTCGCGTTTAAGCGCTTCTCCCAGCGCGGGGCCTTTAAAGCCTTTTTCCAGCAGCGGGGCAACCGCCACCTCACGGGCCGTTTGCGCCGCGCCGCGTAAATAATCCGCCTGTGGATAACTTCGCTGCTCCAGGCCTTTGCGGCCTCGGGCGTCCATTTCGCAGGCGACGATAAATTCTTCAAAGCGCTGCGGGCGACGGTACGCGTCGAAACTTTGCAGCAACTCCAGCAATGTCGAGGCTTTGAGCTCTAGCGCCCGGTGGCCGTGGGTGTGATATTCGCCCACCAGCAACGCCAGCTCCTGGCAGTCCCGCGGCACTTTGAAGCGTTCGTTGACGGCTTTGATCAGCTTCAGGCCGCGATGTTCATGGGCAATGTGCTGCGGCAACTTATCCACAGGCGTGACGCCCTTGCCCAGGTCGTGCAGCAGGCAAGCCCAGCGTACGGTCAAGGGCTGGCGGTGGAGGGCAGCCTGTTCCAGCACGCTCAGGGTGTGCACGCCGGTGTCGATTTCGGGGTGGTGGGCAGGCGGTTGCGGCACCCCGAATAGGGCGTCCACTTCCGGTATCAGGGTCTTGAGTGCGCCACAATCGCGCAGCGTCTGGATAAAGACCTGTGGCTGATCTTCCATCAAGGCGCGGGAAATTTCTTTCCAACTGCGCTCAGGCGTCAAGGCTTCCAGCTCGCCGGATTCGCTCAGTTCGCGCATCAGTGCCTGGGTTTGCGGCGCGACGGTAAATCCCATCCCCGCATAGCGGGCCGCAAAACGGGCCACGCGCAGCACTCGCAGCGGATCTTCGGCGAACGCGGGGGAAACGTGCCGCAATAGGCGTGCTTCAAGGTCGCGCCTGCCGTGATAGGGGTCGGTAATGTTTCCGTCGTCGTCTTCGGCCATCGCGTTGATGGTCAGGTCGCGGCGGATCAGGTCTTCTTCCAGTGTCACCTCGGGGCTGGCGTGAAACACAAAGCCGCCATAACCCCGGCCGCTCTTGCGCTCGGTGCGGGCCAAGGCGTATTCGTCGCCGTTTTTCGGGTCCAGGAACACGGGGAAATCCGCGCCGACCGGCTTGAAGCCCTTGGCGAGCATTTGCTCGGTGGTGGCGCCGACCACGACGCGGTCGATATCGGTGACGGGAATGCCCAGCAGGCGATCACGTACCGCCCCGCCGACTTTGTAGATGTGCATGAAAAAGCCTCCGTTAGCGGTACAGGATAACGCCTGCGACCCGCCAATGGAGGCTTCGTCGTGTCACAGGTGGACGACGGCCAGGTCCAGGCGACCGTAATCGCCGTCACCGTGCTCGGTGCGCGGCGGCACATGGTGGGTTTTCATCACCTGGTCGCCTTGCAGGGTTTCGAGGTGGATGTCGAACCCCCACAGCCGATGCAGGTGCTTGAGGACCTCGTCGGTGGACTCTCCCAAGGGTTTGCGGTTGTGCTGTTGGTGGCGCAGGGTCAGCGAGCGGTCGCCGCGCACGTCGATGCTGTAGATCTGCACATTGGGTTCGCGATTGCCCAGGTTGTACTGGGCGGCCAGGGTTTCGCGGATGGTGCGGTAGCCATCTTCGTCATGGATGGCGGGCACCAGCAAGTCGTCCTTGAGGTCGTCGTCCATGATGCTGAACAGCTTCAAGTCGCGAATCACCTGGGGGGACAGGTACTGCAGGATGAAGCTTTCGTCCTTGAAGCTGCTCATGGCGAACTTGATGGTTGACAGCCAGTCGCTTCCGGCAATGTCGGGGAACCAGCGGCGGTCTTCGTCGGTCGGGTTTTCGCACATGCGCCGGATGTCGCGGTACATGGCAAAACCCAGCGCATACGGGTTGATGCCGCTGTAGTAGGGGCTGTCGAAGCCCGGCTGGAAAACCACACTGGTGTGTGAGGTGAGGAACTCCATCATGAAGCCATCCGTCACCAGGCCCTCGTCATACAGGTCGTTCATCAGGGTGTAGTGCCAGAACGTGGCCCAGCCTTCGTTCATCACCTGGGTCTGGCGCTGTGGGTAAAAGTACTGCGCGATCTTGCGCACGATGCGCACGATTTCGCGCTGCCACGGCTCCAGCAGCGGTGCATGTTTCTCGATGAAGTACAGGATGTTTTCCTGCGGCTCTGCCGGAAAGCGCGCGTTGTCTTTATCGCTGTTTTTACCCGCGCGCTTGGGAATGGTGCGCCACAAGTCGTTGATCTGTTTCTGCAGGTGCTCTTCGCGATCCTTCTGGCGCAGCCGTTCCTCCTCGGCGGAGATGGGGTAGGGGCGCTTGTAACGGTCCACGCCGTAGTTCATCAGCGCATGGCAGGAGTCGAGCAGGTCCTCCACCGCGTCGATGCCGTGGCGTTCCTCGCATTGCATGATGTACTGCTTGGCGAACACCAGGTAATCAATGATCGAACTGGCGTCGGTCCAGGTGCGAAACAGGTAGTTGCCCTTGAAGAAACTGTTGTGCCCGTAGCAGGCGTGGGCCACCACCAGTGCCTGCATGCAGATGGTGTTTTCTTCCATCAGGTAGGCGATGCACGGGTCGGAGTTGATCACGATCTCGTACGCCAGGCCCATCTGGCCACGACTGTAGGACTTTTCGGTGCTGAGGAAGTGTTTGCCGTAGGACCAGTGGTGATAGCCCAGCGGCATGCCCACCGAGGCGTAGGCGTCCATCATTTGCTCGGCGGTGATCACTTCGATCTGGTTGGGGTAGGTGTCCAGGGCATAACCGGCCGCGATACGGCTGATTTCCCGGTCATAGGCCTGGATCAGTTCAAAGGTCCATTCGGACCCTGTGGAGAGGGGTTGGCGCTTATGCGCTTTGGCAGTCATGACACTAACCTGCGCTGGAAGAGTTCACGGAAGACCGGGTAGATATCACCGGCCGAAACCAGTTGTTGCTGGGCGAAGGTGTCGGCGAACGCTTCGCTGATGCGCTCGTATTCAAACCACAGGGCCTGGTGCTCGCGGGGGGTGATTTCCACGTAGGTGTAGTACTGGACGAACGGCATGATCTGGTTGATCAGGATGTCGCGGCAGATGGGCGAGTCGTCGTTCCAGTTGTCGCCATCGGAAGCCTGCGCTGCGTAGATGTTCCATTCATTGGCTGGGTAGCGGGCGGCCATGATCTCCTGCATCAGCTTCAGGGCGCTGGACACGATGGTGCCGCCGGTTTCCCGCGAGTAGAAAAACTCTTCCTCGTCGACTTCCCGGGCGCTGGTGTGATGGCGGATGAACACCACGTCGATCTTGTCGTAGTTCCGCTTCAAAAACAGGTACAGCAAGATAAAGAAGCGCTTGGCGATGTCCTTGGTCGCCTGGGTCATGGAGCCGGACACGTCCATCAGGCAGAACATCACCGCCTTGGAGCTGGGCTTGGGGTGCTTGACCAGCAGGTTGTACTTGAGATCGAACGTGTCCAGGAATGGCACGCGATGAATCCGTGCGCTGAGCTTTTCTATTTCTGCTTCGATTTCCTGGATATCGCCGAAGTTGTCCGGTTCTTCGCGCTTCAATCGCGCCAGTTCTTCCTTGGCGATCTTCAGTTTGGCGCGGCTGCTGCCCGTCAGGGCGATCCGCCTTGCATGGGCTGAGCGCAGGGTGCGGATGATGTTGATCCGCGACGGGTTGCCCTCGTTGCTGATCCCGGCCCGCACCGTCTTGAAGGTTTCGATGCCGGTGAGGTTGCGTTTGACCAGGTTGGGCAGTTCCAGGTCCTCGAACATGAACTCCAGGAATTCCTCCTGGGTGATCTGGAACACGAACTCGTCCATGCCCTCGCCGGAATTGCCGGCCTTGCCAGGGCCTTTACCGCCCGCGCCGCCTTGGGGGCGCTGGATATGTTCGCCGCTGGTGAACTCCTTGTTGCCCGGGTGCACGACCGTTTGCTTGCCGCCACGACCGTGGTGCAGCACCGGCTCGTCGATGTCCCGGCCGGGAATGCTGATCTGCTCGCCATGCTCCATGTCGGTGATGGAGCGGCGGCTGACGGCTTCTTCGACGGCCTTTTTAATATGGTCACGGTAACGCCGCAGGAAACGCTGGCGGTTTACCGTGCTCTTGTTCTTGCCATTGAGGCGTCGATCAATCACATAGCTCATGGGGGCCCCTCCGGGGAGCTTCAAGACGTAAGCCTCACGCTGCAAGTGAGAGCCTGCGCGGCTCTTCCTTGCAGCGTGGAGCTAGAAGCTTGCAGCTGCTGCTCTTATTGCGATTTGCGCACCCGCAAGTACCACTCGGAGAGCAGTCGTACCTGTTTGTCGGTGTAGCCGCGCTCCACCATGCGTGTGACGAAGTCGTTGTGTTTTTGCTGATCCTCCTTGCTGGCCTTGGCATTGAAGCTGATGACCGGCAGCAGATCCTCGGTGTTGGAGAACATTTTCTTCTCGATGACCACCCGCAGCTTCTCGTAGCTGAGCCAGGTGGGGTTCTTGCCGTTGTTGTTGGCGCGGGCGCGCAGCACGAAGTTGACGATTTCGTTGCGGAAATCTTTCGGGTTGCTGATGCCGGCTGGTTTTTCGATCTTTTCCAGCTCCTCGTTCAGGGCCACGCGGTTGAGGATTTCGCCGGTTTCCGGGTCGCGGTATTCCTGGTCCTGGATCCAGAAGTCTGCATACAGCACGTAACGGTCGAAGATGTTCTGACCGTATTCGCTGTAGGACTCCAGGTACGCGGTCTGGATTTCCTTGCCGATGAACTCGATGTAGCGCGGCGCCAGGTATTCCTTGAGAAAGCGCAGGTAGCGCTCGCGGGTTTCGGCCTGGAACTGTTCCTGTTCGATCTGTTGCTCCAGCACGTAGAGCAGGTGCACCGGGTTGGCGGCGATTTCGTGCGGGTCGAAGTTGAAGACCTTGGACAGGATCTTGAACGCAAAGCGAGTCGACAGGCCGTTCATGCCCTCGTCTACACCGGCGGCGTCGCGGTATTCCTGGATCGACTTGGCCTTGGGGTCGGTGTCCTTGAGGTTTTCGCCGTCGTACACCCGCATTTTGGAGTAGATGTTGGAGTTTTCCGGCTCCTTGAGACGCGACAGCACGGTGAACTGGGCGAGCATTTTCAGGGTGTCGGGGGCGCAATGCGCCTTGGACAGCGAACTGTTGAACAGCAGCTTGTCGTAGATCTTCACCTCATCGCTTACCCGCAGGCAGTACGGCACTTTGACGATGTAGATCCGGTCGATGAACGCTTCGTTGTTCTTGTTGTTGCGGAAGGTGTGCCACTCCGATTCGTTGGAGTGGGCCAGCAAGATGCCGGTAAACGGAATCGCGCCCAGGCCTTCGGTGCTGTTGTAGTTGCCTTCCTGGGTGGCGGTGAGCAGGGGGTGCAGCACCTTGATCGGCGCCTTGAACATCTCCACGAACTCCATCAGCCCCTGGTTACCCCGGCACAGTGCACCGGAATAGCTGTAGGCGTCGGCATCGTTCTGCGGGAATTCTTCCAGCTTGCGGATATCGACCTTGCCCACCAGCGCCGAGATGTCCTGGTTGTTCTCATCGCCAGGTTCGGTCTTGGCCACGGCGATCTGATTGAGGATCGACGGGTAGAGTTTCACAACGCGGAACTGGCTGATATCCCCGCCGAACTCGGCCAGGCGCTTGGTGGCCCATGGCGACATGATGGTGTTGAGGTAACGGCGCGGGATGCCGAAGTCTTCTTCAAGGATCGCGCCATCTTCCGTGGCGTTGAACAGCCCCAACGGCGACTCGAAGACCGGCGACCCCTTGATGGCGTAGAAGGGCACCTTTTCGATCAGTTGTTTGAGCTTTTCGGCCAGGGACGACTTGCCGCCGCCTACGGGGCCGAGCAGGTAGAGGATCTGTTTCTTCTCTTCCAGGCCTTGGGCGGCGTGGCGGAAGTAGGAGACGATCTGGTCGATGCATTCTTCCATGCCATGGAAGTCTTCAAAGGCCGGATAGCGGCGAATCACCTTGTTGGAAAAGATCCGCGACAACCGTGAGTTGTTGGACGTGTCCACCAGCTCAGGCTCGCCGATCGCCAGCAGCAGGCGCTCGGCAGCAGACGCATAGGCGCTGCGGTCCTTTTTGCACAGCTCGAGGTACTCCTGGAGTGTGAGCTCTTCCTGGCGTGTGGACTCGAAGCGTTGTTGGAAGTGGCTAAAAATACTCATGACGTCGTCACCTCGCTCGATACGTGGAGCCGACGCCGGATCAATCAGTCGATGCTGGCAGCTATTGGTGGACACCAACGGCCGTTTTCCCCCCAGAACACCCTGAAACGCTACCGATGACCCGCACGCCGGTGTACCGGCTCTCCCCTGTTTTGGATGGCCTGCGCTTAAGGATAGTTCGGAATCGGGGAGGTCAAGGCGGGATGCGTAATTAGTTTGCCTGCGCCGTTCGTCAGAAACGGCGCAAGGCCAAGCATCACGCGGGGTCGCGGGGAGCGAAAAAAATTATTGCGAATCGCCCGAGGCGATTTCTGCAGGATAGGTCGTACGCCATAGCTCAAAGCCACCATCGAGGCTATACACGTCGGAAAAGCCCTGGCTCACCAGGTAAGCCGCCGCGCTCTGGCTGGAATTGCCGTGATAGCAGGCGACGATCACCGGCGCATCCAGGTCGGCGGCGCGGATGAAGTCGGCAATGTTGTGGTTGTCCAGGTGCTGGGCGCCCTTGATGTGGTTCAAGGCGTAGGTCTGGGGATCACGGATGTCCACCACCACCGCGCCGTTCTCGCGCAGGGTTTGGGCGTGTTCGGGAGGGATGCGTTTGAATTCGGTCATGAAAGGCTCCTGAGGCCGGGAAGACGCGCGTGTCAGCGCTTGAGGTCGGCCGGTAATGGGTCTGGAACGGGGGCTTGGCACTCGCAGCTAAAGCGCTCGCCGGTGTCGATATTCATCAGGGTCATGGCGCCGCCCCACACGCAGCCGGTGTCGAGGGCGAATACGCCGGGCTCCTCGCACTGGCCTTCAAGCGCCGCCCAGTGGCCAAAGATAATCTGTGTATCACCGGATTTGCGTTCTTTGTGTGCAAACCAGGGTTTGTAGCCGGGCAGCGCTGTGTCGGCGCCTTCCTTGCTTTTGAGGTCCAGTTTGCCGTCGGCGGTGCAAAAGCGCATGCGGGTGAAGCAGTTGGTGATCACGCGCAGGCGGGTGACGCCGCTGAGGTCGTTGTCCCATTTGGCCGGTTCGTTGCCGTACATGCCGTCCAGATAGGCGCTGTACAGCGTGTCGTCGGCCAGCGCGGCTTCGACTTCGGCGGCGCACTTGAGGGCTTTTTTCAGGGTCCATTGGGGGGGAATGCCCGCATGCACCAGGGCGATGTCACGGCTTGGGTCGTAATGCATGATTTTTTGCCGACGCAGCCAGCCAAGCAGTTCGGCGCGGTCGGGGGCTTCAAGAATTTCCCGCAGCGTGTCGCCCTTTTTCAGACGCTCGCTGTTATGGCCGACCGACAGCAAATGCAGATCATGGTTACCCAGCACGCACACCAGCGAGTCGCGTATGGCGTACAGGAAGCGCAGGGTTCCCAAGGAGTCCGGCCCCCGGTTGACCAGGTCACCGACCAGCCACAGGCGGTCGTTGGCCGGGTCAAAGGCGACCCGTTCCAGCAGGCACTTGAGGGGCTCCAGGCAGCCCTGCAGGTCGCCGACCGCGTATGTCGCCATCAGTGCAGGGCTCCGGGCACCGCGAGGCGGAACGGGGCGATGATGGCGTCGAAGTGTTTACCGTCGTTGGCGAGCATCTGGTAGCTGCCTTGCATATTGCCTACGCGGGAGGTCATCACTGTCCCACTGCTGTAGGTGTGGCTCTTGCCGGGGGCGATCAACGGTTGCTGCCCGACCACACCCGCGCCGCGTACTTCTTCGACCTGGCCGTCACCGTCGGTGATCACCCAGTGGCGTGAAAGCAGTTTGGCCGGGAGTTCGCCGTTGTTCTGTACGGTCACGGTGTAGGCGAACGCAAAGCGGTTCTGCTCGGGTTGCGATTGTTCCGCCAAAAAGCGGGTAACGACGCTGACGTCGATCTGATAACGAGGATCGGACATGCAAGAGGCCTTAAAAGCAGGAACGGGGAAGGACTGCAGATGGCGGTCAGTCTAGGCTAATTGCCGGGCGTTCGGCCAGTGAAGGAGCCGGCTTGCCGGCTCCCGCTGTTTATTCGGCGACGGGCGTTGGCTGGATCGCCAGTTGGTCGGCCAGGCGCACGAACGCGGCCAGGTCCAGTTGCTCGGGGCGCAGGCCGCCGTCGACGCCAGCGGCTTCGATCTCGGCGTTGCTGAGCAGGGCCTTGAGGGTGTTGCGCAGGGTCTTGCGGCGCTGGTTGAACGCTTCGCGCACCACCCGCTCGAGCAGGCGATGGTCCTTGGCCGGGTGGGGCAGCACGCTGTGCGGCACGAGGCGAACGATGGCCGAATCCACCTTGGGCGGCGGGTTGAACGCACCCGGGCCGACGTTGAACAGGTGTTCGACCCGGCAGTGGTACTGGACCATGATCGACAAACGGCCCCAATCGCCGCCGCCAGGCCCCGCTGCTAGACGCTCGACCACTTCTTTTTGCAGCATGAAGTGCATGTCGCGGATGATGCCCGCGTTGTTCAACAGGTGAAAAATCAGCGGCGTGGAGATGTTGTACGGCAGGTTGCCGACCACGCGCAGGCTGTTGGGCGCGGCGTTCAGGCTATTGAAGTCGAACTTCAGGGCATCGCCCTGGTGCAGTTGGAAGTTGGTCTTGCCGGCAAACATCTGGTTGAGGATCGGCACCAGATCCTTGTCCAGCTCGATCACGTCCAGTTGTGCACCGCTGTTGAGCAGGCCCTGGGTCAACGCGCCCTGGCCCGGGCCGATTTCCAGCAGGCGGTCATCGGCTTTGGCGTTGATGGAGCGCAGGATGCGGTCGATAACGCCCGCGTCGTGCAGGAAGTTCTGCCCGAAGCGCTTGCGCGCCCGGTGTTGGTATTGCTCGGTCATATACGGGTCTCGGCCATCTGATAGGCGGTTTCCAGGGCCACGTGCAGGCTGCCGGTATCGATCTTGCCGCTGCCTGCCAGATCCAGGGCGGTGCCATGGTCGACGGACGTGCGGATGATCGGCAGGCCCAGTGTCACGTTGACGGCGGCGCCGAAACCTTTGTATTTCAGTACGGGCAGCCCCTGGTCGTGGTACATCGCCAGCACCGCGTCGCAGTGCTCCAGATATTTGGGGTTAAACAGCGTGTCGGCGGGCAACGGGCCGCGAAGGTCCATGCCCTCCTGGCGCAGGCGCGCCAGGGTAGGCTCGATGATGTCGATTTCTTCGTGGCCCAAATGCCCGCCTTCACCGGCATGGGGGTTGAGCCCGCACACCAGGATACGGGGTTGGGCGATGCCGAATTTTTGTTGCAGGTCGGCGTGCAGAATCCGGGTGACGCGTTCCACGCGCTCGGCGGTGATTGCATCGGCAATCTCGCGCAGGGGCAGGTGAGTGGTCACCAGGGCCACGCGCAGGCCGTGGGTGGCCAGCATCATTACGACTTGCGAAGTGTGAGTCAGCTCGGCCAAAAATTCGGTGTGGCCAGAGAACGCAATCCCCGACTCATTGATCACGCCCTTGTGCACCGGTGCGGTGATCATGCCGGCAAAGTCGCCGTCGATGCAGCCCTGGCCGGCGCGGGTCAGGGTTTGCAATACAAAGGCGGCATTGGCGGTGTCCAAGTGCCCGGCGACGACGCGGGCGGCCAGCGGGGTGTCCCACACGTACAGGCTGTTGGCGGGCGCGGGCTGGTCGGGCCAGTTGCCCGGGCCTACCAGTAGCAGATCGACAACCACCCCCAGCTGCGCGGCCCGCTCAAGGAGCAGGTCGCGGCTGGTAATGGCAATCAGGGGGTGTGGCTGGGGATGCGAGGCGAGCAGCAGGCACAGGTCTGGACCAATGCCGGCGGGCTCGCCGGGTGTTAATGCGAAACGCTGGGGTTTCACTGATCGGTGCCTGTCTGCTCGGCGCCAGGCAGCTTGTTCTCTACATAGGCTTCGTCACGGATCTGACGCAACCAGGTTTGCAGCTCTTCGTCGTATTTGCGGTTACGCAGCACGTTCAGGGCTTGTTGCTCGCGGGCCTGGGTGGTGTTGTCGGTGGCGCGACGGCCAAGGACTTCCAGGACATGCCAGCCATATTGGGTGCGGAACGGCTTGGACAATACGCCTTGCGGGGTTTTGGCCATGACGTCCTGGAACTCTGGAACCAGCGCCTTCGGGTCGATCCAGTTCAGGTCGCCACCGTTAAGGGCAGAGCCTGGATCTTCCGAGTAGGTCTTGGCCAGTTCGCCGAAGTCTTCACCACTTTGAATGCGGTCATAGAGCTTCTGGGCCAGTTCCTTGGTTTGCGCTTCGGTGCGGATTTCGCTGGGTTTGACCAGGATGTGACGAACGTGCACTTCGTCTTTCATCGAGGTTTCGCCGCCGCGCTTTTCCAGCAACTTGAGGATGATGAAACCACCCGGGGTACGCGCAGGTTCGGTGATGCCGCCGACTTCCATGGCGCTCAACTCGCGGTCGAACGGTGGTGGCAGTTGGGCGGCTTTACGCCAGCCCATATCGCCGCCTTCCAGGGCGTTGTCGCTGCCGGACTGGGCGATGGCCATCTGGGCGAAGTCTGCACCGGCCTTGAGGCGGTCATAGATCGCCTGGGTTTTGGCCGCCGCAGCGTTCAATTGCTCGGCGCTGGCGCTGTCCGGTGTGGCGATCAGGATGTTGGCCAGGTGCAGCTCTTCGGACAACTGCATCTTGCCCAGGTCCGAGGCCAGGAAGTTCTTCACTTCCTGCTCCGACACCTGAATACGCTCGGCCACACGGCGCTGACGTACACGGCTGATGATCATTTCACGCTTGATCTGGTCACGGGCATCGTCAAACGACAAGCCATCATGGGCCAGGGCTGCGCGGAACTGGTCAACGCTCATGTTGTTGCGCTGGGCGATGGTGCCGACGGCCTGGTTCAGTTCTTCATCGCTGATGCGGATACCGGAACGCTCGCCGATCTGCAGTTGCAGGTTTTCGACGATCAGGCGTTCCAGCACCTGCTGGTCCAGCACGCTGGTAGGTGGTACACCACCGCCACGCTTGGCGATGGTTTGCTGAACTTCCTTGACCCGTTGGTCCAGTTGGCTCTGCATGATCACGTCGTTATCGACGATGGCCACTACCTTGTCCAGCGGTTGGACCGCAGCGTGTGCTGCGGCGGTACCCAGGAACAGCGCGCCCAGCATCAGCGGGCGCAGACAATCAGAAAGCTTGGTCTTCACGTTCACGATAACCTTCAATGCCTTTTTCGAGGAAGCTCTCTACCTTGGCGCCGGTCAGGCCGCCGAGTCCTTTGAGGACGATCTGGAAGAAGAGCCCGTGGTCACCCTTTTCGTTAAGAGGGGCGATCTGTGTGTATTCGTCGTTGGAGACCCAGTAACGGTTGATAACACGCAGTTTCCAGCAGCAGTTGTCGTACTCGAAACCACCAAAGGCTTCCAGGGTACGGTTGCGGGCATAGTCATACTGCCAGCGGGTGATCAGGTTCCACTGCGGAACGATCGGCCACATCATCGAGAAATCGTGTTGCTGGATTTTGTAGTAATCCTTCACGAAGTTCGGGTCGCCCGGCTGACCGAAGTCTCCGCCGAACTGCCATTTGCCGGTCAGCTGGTTGTAGACCACCTGGTCGTTACGATAGCGGTAGCCAACGTTGATAACCTTGTTGGGGTTATCTTCCGGTTGGTAGTGGAACATCGCACTGCCCGAACGCGGGCTGTGGCTGTCGGTGTCCCAGTTGTAGTCGGCCGTGGCACGCCAGTCGCGGTTGAAGCGGAACTCGTAGTCCAGGGCGATCGGCGAAACGTTCGAGCTGGCGTCGGCGCGGTCGCTTGCCAGGATGCCCGGCAATTGAACTTCGCGGTCCTTGAAGTACAGGGCCTGGCCGACACTCACGCGTTGACGTTCAAAACCGTTGTCCTGGATCCAGCGGCTGGTGACACCCAGGGACAACTTGTTTTCATCGCCGATACGGTCGGAGCCGCTGAAGCGGTTGTCCCGGAACAGCGAAGCGTAGTTGAACGAGTACTCACTGGTGTCAAAGACGGGAATGTCTTCCTGGTTCTTCTCTGGTACATAGAGGTAGAACAGGCGCGGTTCCAGGGTCTGACGGTAGTTGTCGCCGAACAGCTGGGTATTACGGTCGAAGTAGAGGCCGCTGTCCACGCTGGCAATTGGAACGGCGCGGTCTTGCGAGCTCTTGAAGACGCCGCCTGCATACGGGTTGGCCGCCGTGGCTGCATTTTGCGCGGCGATAATCTGATTCTTGCCGGTGCTGTCCAGGTCCAGGTCGTACTTGGTGTAGACATACTTCAGCTTGGGTGTCACGAAACCGTAGGTCCAGTTAAGTGGCAACGAAACGCTGGGCGCTGCGTTCAGGCGAGTACCGTTGGCTCGGGTCAAGCCAGTGACAAACGTGTCTAGACGAGGAGTAACAGTCACCCCGTCTTTGTCGGTGAACGTGCCATTTTCCAGGTCGCGATCAAAGCGAACGGCTTCGGTTTCGTAATCGAAATTCAAGCCCGCCGGGTGGAATGGCAACTGGCCGTTAAACGTGATTTGCGGCAGGCGGTCATACGGCGTGATCTGGGAAATCGTCGCCAGCTGATACGACTGCAGGTTCAGGCGAGCCTGATAGCTGTCGCCCCGGTAGGTCACGGAACCCTGCTGGTTCACGAAATCCTGGTTCTTGATCCCTTCCTGATAAGACCTCAAGTCCTGGAAGTAATACGGATCGCTGATGTTGGTGTAGTCGACCTGGGTGAATACGCGCGAATCCAGGCCACCCTTATGCTGCCAATTGAGCATGTAGCGGGTTTTTTCGTAGTCGGTCTGCTTTTTGCGCTCGTCACTGTCATCGTTCAGGTACGCGCCGCCAATCTGGCCTTCGCTGGACTTGGTCAGGTAGCGGAACTCGCCTTCCATCAACAAGCCACGCTTGGTCATGTACTGCGGATACAACGTGGCATCGTAGTTTGGCGCCAGGTTGAAGTAGTACGGCGTTACCAGGGTAAAGCCGGTTTCATTGCCGGTGCTGAAGCTCGGCGGCAGGAAGCCGGATTGACGACGGTTGTCGATCGGGAAGTAGATGTACGGGGTGTAAAGGATCGGAATGTCCTTGACCCGCAACGTCACGTTGGTCGCCGTACCGAAACCGGTCGCCGGGTTGAGCGTGATGTTGTTGCCCTTGAGCTGCCAGGCGTTGCTGTTTGGCTCGCAGGTGGTGTAGGTGCCGTCCTTGAGGCGGATGATCGCGTTCTCGGCACGCTTGGCATACAGCGCGTTACCGCGGATGCGCGATTTGTGCATCACGTATTCGGCGTTGTCGACCTTGGCCGCACCGGTGTCCAGCTGGACTTCGGCGTGATCACCCACCAGCAGCGCGCCGTTGTCGCGCAGACGGACATTGCCGTTGAGCTCGCCACGGTTCTCGGCCTGGTACAGGTTGGCCTCGTCGGCCTCGACCTGCATGCTGCCCTGGCGCATGACTACGTCACCGGCCAAAGAAGCGATCTGTTGTTCTTGCTCGTAACGCGAAGCCTTGGCCCCGATGAAGGTCGGCGAGTCGCTTTTGTTCGACTTGTCGTTCATGCCAGGGCGAGGGGGCTCGATATACGCGCCGGAGCAATAAGGACCGGTTTCGGCCAATTGCGCGGCGGTGAGCTTGTCGCGTGGGACCCAGTCCAAATGGCTGTAGTCGGCGCTGCGCGAACGCAGGCCGCGGCCTTTGGCTTCGGTCACCAGTTTATTCTGAGGTACGGCCTCGGCGCCGGCGTCGCCTTGCGGCGTGCCGTTGGCCGAGCTGACGGCACTGCCGTCATGTACCGGGCGCGGTGGCAGCGGGACAGCAGCCGTTTTTGGCGCGCAATCCCAGGCACCCGAAGCAGAGACTGAGCAGTCATACTGTTCCGCGGCGACCACGAATGAGGTGGCGAAAGGTTGCATGGCCAGCAGACTGCCGGTTACCAGCAACGGAAATTTTCTACGAAACGCGGGGGATTTCAATGCCATCTTATTAGTCCGGGCTTCCTGCGTGCCATCTGCCCGCGGTGTGGGCCGCACGCCTCTCGATGGTCTGAAAAAGATGCGTGATAATAAAGCATGACCCGCTTGACGGCTAGCGCCGTCGGAGACCCTTGTAATGCCCGACCAAGATCCACGTTTGCAACAGCTCAACGCCTGGCTCGATGAGCAATTACCCCGCCTTTTTACCACGCAAGGCTGGGGCGGCGTTCCCCCGGCCACATTGACCGCAGCCAGCAGCGACGCGAGTTTCAGGCGGTATTTCCGTTGGGAAGGCGGTGGTCGCAGCTTTGTCGTGATGGACGCGCCGCCCCCTCAGGAAAACTGCAAACCTTTCGTCGATATCGCCCACTTGCTCGCGAAATCGGGAATAAATGTTCCAGAAATTTATGCACAAGATTTGGAACGCGGCTTTCTTTTACTCAGTGACCTGGGCAAAAAGACGTATCTGGATGTGATCGACGACAAAAACGCCGACGCATTATTTGCCGATGCCATCGACGCATTGCTGGCATTCCAGCAACTGCCCATGGACGCACCGCTGCCCCACTATGACGTCGCGTTGCTGCGCCGCGAGCTGGAATTGTTCCCCGAGTGGTATGTGCGCCGCGAGTTGGGGATTGACTTGGACGCCGCACAACTGGCCCTGTGGCAACGCGTCAGCCAGCGACTGATCGACAGCGCCCTAGCCCAGCCCAGCGTCCTGGTGCACCGCGATTACATGCCGCGCAACCTCATGCTCAGCGAGCCGAACCCCGGCGTGCTGGACTTTCAGGACGCGGTCTACGGGCCTGTGACCTACGACATCACCTGCCTGTTCAAGGACGCGTTCCTCAGTTGGCCAAAAGCACGGGTGCAGCAATGGCAGCGCCATTATTGGGAGCGTGCCGGCCAGTTGGGCATTCCCGTGCAGGCTGATTTTGACGACTTCCTGCGCGCCAGCGACCTGATGGGCGTGCAGCGCCACCTGAAGGTCATCGGGATTTTCGCGCGGATCTGCCACCGCGACGGCAAGCCGCGCTACCTGGCCGACGTGCCACGCTTTTTTGCTTATATAGAAGCCGTGCTGGCCGACCGGCCCGAGCTGAGCGAGCTGGGTGAGCTGTTGGCCAGCCTGCCCCAGACCGCCGAGGCCCGCGTATGAAAGCCATGATTCTGGCGGCGGGCAAAGGCGAGCGCATGCGCCCGTTGACCTTGCACACCCCCAAGCCGTTGGTGCAGGCGGGCGGCAAGCGCCTGATCGAGTATCACCTTGAGGCATTGGCCAAGGCCGGTATCACCGAGATCGTCATCAACCATGCCTGGCTCGGCCAGCAAATCGAAGCCTACCTGGGTGACGGCTCGCAATACGGCGTGCGCATCCAGTATTCGGCCGAAGGCGAGCCGCTGGAAACCGGCGGCGGGATTTTCCAGGCATTGGCGTTGTTGGGGGATGAGCCGTTTCTGGTGGTCAATGGCGATATCTGGACCGATTACGCGTTTACGCGCCTTGTGCGCCCGCTTGACGGCCTGGCGCACCTGGTGATGGTCGATAACCCGCCTCATCACCCCTCGGGTGGCGACTTCTACCTCAAGGACGGCTTGCTTCATGATGCCGCGCCCGGTGCCGATAACCTGACCTTCAGTGGCATTTCAGTGCTCGACCCCAAGTTGTTCGCGGGTTGCAGCACCGGTGCTTTCAAGCTGGCGCCGCTGCTGCGTGACGCCATGGCCCAGGGGCAGGTGACGGGAGAACACATGAGTGGACGCTGGATCGACGTCGGCACGCTGGAGCGGCTGGCCCAGGTGGAAAACTTGCTGACAGCGGGGCAGTAAGATGCTGTGGCCGGGAACGCTGATCGGTGCCGGGGCAGGCTTTGCCATTGCCAGTATTCCGGGTGCCATGTTGGGCGCACTGCTGGGGCAGGCGCTGGACCGGCGCCTGCAATTGCACAGTTGGGCGCACTTGCGCGAGCGCTTGGGTGGCCGGCCGGCGCTGCGCAATGACGAATTGCTGTTCGTGTTGCTCGGGCGCCTGGCCAAGAGCAATGGTCGGGTGGTGGACGGGCATATCCAGCAGGCGCGCCAGGAAATGCGCGCGCTGGACATGTCCGAGCCAGCGCAGCGGCGGGCGATTGCCGCGTTCAACCGGGGCAAGTCTGGCGCGGACCGCGTGCGGGGTTATTTGCGCGTGCTCAAGGCCCAACCCCATGCCGCAGAAGGTGTTTTGCGCGCCTGCTGGCGCATGGCCTGGGCGGACGGCAAGGCAGGAACCGCCGAACGCGAGCTGATCGTGCAATGGGGCAAGTGGCTGGGCTGGACCCCGCAACAGGTGCAGGCCCTGGCCGCCGACTTTGAGCCTGAGCGCAAACCGCTGGCCAATCGGGGCGGGGCTTATCAGGAGGCCTTGCGGGTCCTGGGCGTCACGGCGACCACCGAACCTTCGGTGATCAAGCGGGCGTATCGGCGTCTGCTCAGTCGCCACCATCCGGACAAAGTGGCCGGCAGCGGCGCCAGCCCGGCCCAGGTGCGCGAGGCCACCGAGCGCACGCGGGAGTTGCACAACGCCTACACGTTGATTCGTGAGCGGCGGGACTTTCGTTAACTGGTGGGGGCGCACGCCTGCTCCCTCACCGGCTGTGCGATCAGCGCTCGGGCGACTGTGGGCTCAACCAGCCGCGCACCCGGCGATACAACTGCTCCTGGCCGTCGGGACTGTTGCCAGGAAACGCCTTCAGGGCAATTTGTTTGTAGCCTTCATTCTTCAAGCGCTTGCTGGCCTGGGCGCGGTCCTGTGCGGTTTTGCGCGACAGCGGTGTGTCTTGATAGAAGAAATCCGCCGTGGGCAGTTTCAGCGCAGGCGCCAGTTGTTGCAGGTCTGGCTGGCGATTGGGCGGTGTCTGCGCCGCCACCATGATGAGCTTTTGCACCTGGGCCGGCTGTTTTTCGCTCAGGTAACGCGCCGCCCACCAGGCGCCGGTGCCATGGCCGAGCAACACCACACTCGGGGCGCTCTGGGTCTGTGCAAACGCTACGGCCGCGTCGATGCGGGCAAAGATGCGGGTGGCGTCGGTCTTGTCCTGTTCATTGGCGCCCGGCACCACGGCGGGGTCGGTGCCTTCGGCTTCGGCGCTGGCGGCTTGCTCGACGGGCTTGGCCACGGTGCTCGCCTCTTTGCTACTGGTATCGACCGCCGCTTTGGGCGTTTCGATCACCCGGGGCGGCAAGGTGTCCACGGTCGAGTCCGGCAACGACAGGCTGAGGGTGCCCCACGCGGTGTCCGGCAGTTTCTGGCGCAGTGGGCCGACTGCTTGAGGCCAGTCGGCGGTTTCTCCGGCGCCCGGCACGATAATCACCACGCCTTCGGGCTCGCCACTGTTGGCAGGCTTCCACAAGGCCAGGAACGAATCGCTGCCTGCCTGTAACTGTTGCTGCTCCTGTTGCGGGACTTTTCGCTCAAGAGCGCTGGCTTCTTCCTGGCTACGCTCCGGCAAGGGTTGGCGTTGCACGGGTTTTTCCGGCGCCGTGGCCGGTGTCTCGGCAGCCGTGACATAAAAGGGGCTGGTCAATAGCAGGCACAGGCACAGCGCTGGCAATGCGGGTCGATGAGCAAGGGGCATCGTGGTTTTCCGGCCGGAAGTGGTTCCGGCAGCCTAATGGGTTTGTCAGTGAGAGGCTATCGGCCACTGCCGGGTTCCCTTGAAGTGGCACCACGCTGACCATTGAGCGAGGTCACGGTGCGCGTGGCGAACCTTGAGGTATACAATGCGCGCCATCGTGATTTAGCTCAAAAAAGGTGCGTCATGCAGCCCTTCGTTATTGCTCCATCGATCCTCTCCGCCGACTTCGCCCGCCTGGGTGAAGAAGTGGACAACGTGTTGGCCGCCGGTGCCGACTTCGTACACTTCGATGTCATGGACAACCACTACGTGCCCAACCTCACCATCGGCCCGATGGTGTGCGCGGCGCTGCGTAAATACGGCGTGACCGCGCCGATCGATGCGCACCTGATGGTCAGCCCCGTGGACCGCATCGTCGGCGACTTCATTGACGCTGGCGCGACCTACATCACCTTTCACCCCGAAGCCACGCTGCACGTCGACCGCAGCCTGCAACTGATCCGCGAGGGTGGTTGCAAGGCGGGCCTGGTGTTCAACCCGGCCACTCCGCTGGACGTGCTCAAGTACGTGATGGACAAAGTCGACATGGTGCTGCTGATGAGCGTCAACCCAGGCTTTGGCGGGCAGAAATTCATCCCCGGCACCCTGGACAAACTGCGTGAAGCGCGGGCGCTGATCGATGCGTCGGGGCGTGACATCCGCCTGGAGATCGACGGCGGGGTCAACGTCAACAACATCCGTGAAATCGCCGCCGCCGGTGCCGATACGTTTGTGGCCGGGTCCGCCATCTTCAATGCGCCGGACTACCCGGCAGTGATCGCCCAGATGCGTGCGGAACTGGCGCTGGCGCGTCCATGAGCGGCTTTGAGCAGTTGTTCCCCGGCAAATTGCCACGGCTGGTGATGTTCGATCTGGACGGTACGTTGATCGACTCCGTGCCAGACCTGGCCGCGGCGGTGGATCAGATGCTGCTCAAGCTGGGCCGCAAGCCGGCCGGCGTCGACGCGGTGCGCCTGTGGGTGGGCAATGGCGTGCAGATGCTGGTGCGCCGAGCTTTGGCCAATCACATGGATGCCCAGGGCGTCGATGAGGTGGAGGCCGAGCATGCGCTGGAAATATTCAATGCAGCCTATGAGAGCGGCCATGAGCTGACCGTGGTGTACCCCGGCGTACGCGACACGCTCAAGTGGCTGCATAAACAAGGTGTCGAAATGGCCCTGATCACCAACAAGCCGGAGCGGTTTGTCGCGCCGTTGTTGGACCAGATGAAGATCGGCCGTTATTTCCGCTGGATCATCGGCGGCGATACCCTGGCGCAGAAAAAGCCCGATCCGGCGGCGCTGTTCTTTGTGATGAAAATGGCCAATATCCCGGCCTCCCAGTCATTGTTCGTCGGCGATTCGCGCAGCGACGTGCTGGCGGCCAAGGCGGCGGGGGTCAAGTGCGTGGCCTTGAGCTATGGCTACAACCATGGCCGACCGATTGCCGAGGAGTCGCCCGCGCTGGTGATCGATGACCTGCGCCTGTTAATCCCCGGTTGCCTGGGAGCGGGCGCTGAGATAACGTTGCCCGACGCCGTTCCATCCCCTTCTGGAAACCCCATCGTGGTAGTCACCCGCAAACTCTGGATGAAAGTCATCAAGGCCCTGGCCCGCTGGCGTTGGCGCGCCTGACTGATCCCGGCCGCGCTGCGGCACGTTTGCACACCTGACTGTTTGCTCCTCACGCCACGAGGCACCTTATGAACCGCGAAGAATTCCTGCGTTTGGCCGCTGCTGGCTATAACCGTATCCCCATGGCCTGCGAAACCCTGGCCGACTTCGACACGCCGCTGTCGATTTACCTCAAGCTGGCCGACGAGCCCAATTCCTACCTGCTGGAGTCGGTGCAGGGCGGCGAGAAATGGGGGCGTTATTCGATCATTGGCCTGCCGTGCCGGACGGTGCTGCGGGTGCACGACCACCACGTGAGCATCACGCTTGATGGGGTCGAGATCGAAAGCCACGACGTTGAAGACCCGCTGGATTTCGTCGAGCGGTTCAAAGCCCGTTACAACGTCCCGACCATCGCTGGCCTGCCGCGTTTCAACGGCGGCCTGGTGGGGTACTTCGGTTATGACTGCGTGCGCTATGTGGAAAAACGCCTGGGCAAATGCCCGAACCCGGACCCGCTGGGCGTGCCGGATATTTTGTTGATGGTGTCCGATGCGGTGGTGGTGTTCGATAACCTCGCTGGCAAGATGCACGCCATCGTCCTGGCCGACCCGTCCCAGGCGGACGCCTTCGAGCAGGGCCAGGCCAGCCTGGAAGCGCTGCTGGAAAAACTGCGCCAGCCCATCACGCCACGTCGTGGCCTGGACCTGGGCCGTGCACCGGCCGCCGACCCGGTGTTTCGCTCAAGTTTTACCCAGGATGACTACGAGCGGGCGGTGGACACGATCAAGGAGTACATCCTGGCGGGCGACTGCATGCAGGTGGTGCCGTCGCAACGGATGTCCATCGACTTCAAGGCCGCGCCCATCGATTTGTACCGCGCACTGCGGTGCTTCAACCCCACGCCCTACATGTACTTCTTCAACTTTGGTGACTTCCACGTCGTGGGCAGTTCGCCGGAAGTGCTGGTGCGGGTAGAAGACAACCTGATCACCGTGCGCCCGATTGCTGGCACCCGCCCGCGTGGCGCGACTGAGGAAGCAGACCTGGCGCTGGAGCAAGACCTGCTGTCGGACGACAAGGAAATCGCCGAGCACCTGATGCTGATCGACCTGGGCCGCAATGACACCGGGCGCGTGTCGGAAATCGGCTCGGTCAAACTCACCGAGAAGATGGTGATCGAGCGCTACTCGAATGTGATGCACATTGTGTCCAACGTCACCGGCCAATTGAAGGACGGGCTGACCGCCATGGACGCCCTGCGCGCGATTCTGCCGGCGGGCACGTTGTCGGGCGCCCCGAAAATTCGCGCAATGGAAATCATCGACGAGCTCGAACCGGTCAAGCGGGGCGTGTACGGCGGCGCGGTGGGTTATTTTGCGTGGAACGGCAACATGGACACGGCCATTGCCATCCGTACGGCAGTGATCAAGGACGGCGAGTTGCATGTGCAGGCAGGCGGCGGGATCGTCGCCGACTCGGTGCCGGCCCTTGAATGGGAAGAAACCCTGAACAAACGGCGCGCCATGTTCCGTGCGGTGGCGCTGGCCGAGCAAACGCCGCAGCCATAATCGCCTATAGGGGAGCGGACCCGCTCCCCTAAGGTTCCGTGGCTTGTAAACGCCCGGTCAGAAGCTCAGGCTCACCCCGACATTGACCCCTTGCTGGGTCAGTCCGTCCTCTTTCCTCACGTTATACGCGGCGCTCAGCACCAGCTCCTTCGTCAGCGTGTGGCTGACCCCCAGGCTCAGGCGGTCGGCGTTGGTGCGCGGCGTGTAACCGTCCAGCTTGAAGTCGACCCCTGGCACGCTGTTCAACGCGATGTTCACGCGCTGGGTGTCGTTTTCAAACTCATGCTCGTGGGCCACTTCGCCAAACACCTGTGTCTGCGGCGTGATGCGGTAGCTGCCTTGCAGGCCCAGGCCCAGGCGCTTGGAGTCGCGCTGTTGGTCGTCGTAATTCAGGGCGGTGGAGCGGGCGTCTTTTTCCGTGTAACCCTTCACTTCTACCCGTGAGTAGTCGGCGCTGATGAACGGCGACAGGTGCCATTCACTGCCCGGCTGGGCAATGTCATAGCCCACGCGGGCGCTCAGGGCCCACAGCCAGCCGTCGGTGTCGCCTTTTTCGGAGCCTTCGCTGATGCCCAGGGCAAATTTGCGCTTGAGGCTGTCGTAGTCCAACTGCCCGCCGGTGAGTGCGGCATCGGCCCACCAGTGGTTTTGCTGGTACTGGGCGAAAGCTGTGCCCATGTAGCTGTTGAGCGTGTAGTCCGAATCCCTCGGGCCGGCCTCCAGTTTCTGGCGATACAAGCCCGCCGCCACGCCCACGCGCCAGGCTTCGTTGAGCCGGTAGCTGCCGCCGATGTTCAGGTTATAGCCACTGCCATCACCGCTGGCCGAGCTGTTCTGGTTGTCAAAGTCCAGGTGCTGACCGCCCGCCGCGACAATGGCTCGCCATTGGCCCACGGCCTGCCAGTTGCCCGCGTCGGCTTGCCATTGGTTGCGCAACTCATCCTGATGGGCGCGCAAGGTGCCTTGGGCCATTTCCGGGAGCAGGGTGATTTCCCAAGGGGCGGAGAGCAGCGAGTAGGCGTAGTCGGCGATCAGGACTTGCGCGGATTCGGTAGGGTGGACCGAATCGTTGTACACCAGTTTGGTCGGGTCAGGGGTGGTGCCCCCCACGCCGTACACCGGGTTGGCGGTACATTTGTCGCCGCTGAAACAGGTCTGGTTGAGGTTCTGGTTGGTGGCAAACCCGAAGCGGCCCGGGTCGGCGAAGGTTTCCTTCAACAGCAGCGGCACGTTCAACGGGATGATTTGGGCGTTGATAGCAGACAGGCGTTGCACCAGCGATTGGTTGAACACGCCGCTCAAGTTGCTGGACAGGCCTTGCAGGGGCGTGCCGTTCAGGGCCGGTGTCAGCCCAAGATCCGGCAACAGCCACACCATCACGTAACGTGCGCCCGCGCTTTGCAGGGCCTGGACGCTGTCCGCCAGGCGGTCGCCAGCGGCCGCCGCTTGTGTAGGGTTAGTCACCAAAAACTGAAGGAAATCGTTACCGCCGCCCGAGATGAAATACAGGGCATTGGGGTCTGCACGGCCGCCGGTTGCCGTCAGGTAGCCGGGTTTACTGCGCAGCACTGCGCCGGTGTCCGAGTCGACCACCTCGGAGGTCGAGGTGATGGAGTCGAGGATCTGATCGGTGCGATAGCCGCCTACCGCCCAGTTATTGCCGTCTGCCTGACCTTGGGCGGCGCGCTGTGGCGAGGTCGAGGCGTTGAGGTCACCGGCCGCCACGCCCAGTTTTGTGCCCAGCAGTGTCGAGGACACCAGGCCGGTACTTTCGGTGCCGTTGTTGAGGTACGTCGGGCCGGTTCGGTTGGTGAAGCGGAAGGTCGAGCCGGGTGGCGCGCCAGGGTCGGCGAAGGTGCCGGCGTCACTCAGGCTGTCGCCGAACACCACCATCGTTGAGTAAGGCGACGGTGCAGCGAAGGCCTGTGAGCAGGCGAGCGTCAACAGACCGCTGATAAGAGGGGCGAAGTAGGGCTTTTTGCGCATATGTCAGTCCATGATTTGTTTTTGTCAGCAGGTGAGACTCTAGCGTCCTGCCCTGGGTTCTGAAAAGTTTGACGTCAAATAAAGAACGGTCGGACGACCCCCGTATTTTCGGCACCATATTGCACCCGGGCAGTGGCTACGTTACTGTTCCGGAACTATGAACGAGACCCTCCCCGTGTTGACCATCAGCAAACTCTTGATGCGAGTAGTCAAGGCACACGCCCGTTGGCGTTGGCGCGCCTGACTTTTCTCTACCGGCCCGGCCGGACCTGTACCGATTCGCCTTCTTCACGCCTTGCTTGACGCCCCTTGCCGGTTCCTGTGCAAGTGTGCCCAGCAGCGGACACTGTGTTTGAAGGCCGTCATTCGAAATCAGCGAACTCAAGAGGTTTACCCATATGTTGCTGATGATTGATAACTACGACTCCTTTACCTACAACGTGGTGCAGTACCTGGGCGAACTGGGTGCCGAGGTCAAGGTGGTGCGCAACGATGAACTGACCGTTGCGCAAATCGCCGCCTTGAACCCCGAGCGCATTGTGGTTTCCCCGGGCCCCTGCACGCCGACCGAAGCGGGCGTGTCGCTGGAAGCCATCCAGTATTTCGCCGGCAAGCTGCCGATCCTGGGCGTGTGCCTGGGCCATCAGTCGATTGGCCAGGCCTTTGGCGGCGACGTGGTGCGTGCCCGTCAAGTCATGCACGGCAAGACCAGCCCGGTCTTTCACCATGACCAGGGCGTATTCCAGGGGCTGAACCTGCCCGTGACCGTCACCCGCTACCATTCGCTGGTGGTCAAGCGTGACACCCTGCCCGATTGCCTGGAGCTGACCGCCTGGACCCAACTGGAAGACGGCTCCGTCGACGAGATCATGGGCCTGCGGCACAAGACGTTGAACGTCGAAGGGGTGCAGTTTCACCCCGAATCGATTCTGACCGAGCAGGGGTTCGAGCTGTTCGCCAACTTTCTCAAGCAGAGCGGCGGCACGCGCTAAGGACATTTTATGGATATCAAGACTGCCCTGAGCCGGATCGTCGGCCACCTGGACCTGAGCACCGCTGAAATGAGCGATGTGATGCGTCAGATCATGACCGGCCAATGCACTGACGCGCAGATTGGCGCGTTCATGATGGCCATGCGCATGAAAAGCGAGAGCATCGACGAAATCGTCGGCGCCGTCTCCGTCATGCGCGAGCTGGCAGACAAGGTCGAACTCAAAACCCTCGACGGCGTAGTGGACGTGGTTGGCACCGGCGGCGACGGTGCGAACATTTTCAACGTGTCCACGGCCTCTTCTTTTGTGGTGGCGGCGGCGGGTTGCACCGTGGCCAAGCACGGTAACCGTGCGGTGTCCGGCAAGAGCGGCAGCGCCGACTTGCTGGAAGCGGCGGGCATTTATCTCAACCTGACGTCGGTGCAGGTGGCGCGGTGCATCGACAACGTCGGCATCGGTTTCATGTTTGCCCAGTCCCATCACGGGGCGATGAAGCACGCGGCGGGTCCACGCAAGGACCTGGGCCTGCGCACCCTGTTCAACATGCTCGGCCCGCTTACGAATCCGGCCGGCGTGAAACATCAGGTGGTGGGTGTATTCAACCAGGCCCTGTGCCGACCGTTGGCTGAAGTCTTGCAGCGTCTGGGCAGCAAGCATGTGCTGGTGGTGCACTCCAAGGACGGCCTGGACGAGTTCAGCCTGGCCGCCCCCACGTTCGTGGCCGAGCTCAAGAATGACCAAGTCACCGAATACTGGGTCGAGCCCGAAGACCTGGGCATGAAAAGCCAGAGCCTGCATGGTTTGTCGGTAGATAGCCCGGCCGCCTCCCTTGAATTGATCCGTGATGCCCTGGGGCGTCGCAAAACCGAAAACGGTCAGAAAGCAGCGGAAATGATTGTGCTCAACGCTGGTGCGGCCCTGTATGCCGCCGACCACGCCTACAGCCTCAAAGAGGGCGTTGCCCTGGCCCATGATGCGTTGCACACCGGCCTTGCACGCGAGAAGCTCGAAGAGCTGGGTGCCTTTACTGCGGTGTTCAAAGTGGAGAATGAAGGATGAGTGTCCCGACCGTTCTGGAAAAAATCCTGGCCCGCAAGGCGCAAGAAGTGGCCGAACGCAGCGCCCGTGTGAGCCTGGCCGAGCTGGAAAGCCTGGCAAAAACGGCGGACGCCCCGCGGGGTTTCGCCCATGCGCTGATCAAGCAAGCCAAGGATAAGCAGCCAGCGGTGATCGCCGAGATCAAAAAGGCCTCGCCAAGCAAGGGTGTGATTCGCGAGCACTTTGTGCCACAAGAAATTGCGGTCAGCTATGAGAAGGGGGGCGCGACGTGCCTGTCGGTACTGACCGACATCGACTACTTCCAGGGCGCCGACCTTTACCTGCAACAGGCTCGCTCAGCGTGCAAGTTGCCGGTGATCCGCAAGGACTTCATGGTCGACCCGTACCAGATCGTCGAAGCCCGCGCATTGGGCGCCGATTGTGTGTTGCTGATTGTCTCCGCACTGGACGACGTGAAAATGGCCGAATTGGCCGCCGTCGCCAAAGGTGTTGGCCTGGATGTGCTGGTAGAAGTGCACGATGGCGACGAGCTGGAGCGTGCGCTGAAAACCCTCGACACACCGTTGGTGGGGGTGAACAACCGCAACCTGCACACCTTTGAAGTCAGCCTGGAAACCACCCTCGATTTGTTGCCGCGCATTCCTCGCGATCGCCTGGTGATCACCGAGAGCGGCATCCTCAACCGGGCGGACGTTGAGCTGATGGAAATCAGTGAGGTGTACTCGTTCCTGGTGGGCGAGGCCTTCATGCGGGCGGAAAGCCCGGGGGCGGAGTTGCAGCGTCTGTTTTTCCCCGAGCGGGGTGCGGCACCGATCACCGGCTCGACACTGGACTGATTGCCGTGCGCCCGGTGCCCATGACCGTTGAAGCGGGCCTGGCTGCCGAGCAGGCCTTGCTCGCGGCCGTCTGTGCGGGCGAGCAAGCGTTCGGGCTGCTGTTCTGGCAGCCCACCGATCAAGCGTTGGTGATGCCGCGTCGGTTGAGCCGGCTTCCCGCGTTTGAGGCGGCGAGCCAGGTGTCGGCCGAGGCGGGGTGGCCGGTGCTGCTGCGCGAAACCGGCGGTGAGCCGGTGCCGCAGTCGGCCGCGACCGTCAATATCGCGCTGGTCTACGCGCCGCCTCGCAGTGAGGGTGACCAGAACCGCATCGAAACCGCCTACCTGCGGTTGTGCCAACCCATTTGCGACGTGCTCATTGAGCTAGGAGGCGAGGCCTCCGTCGGTGAAATCGACGGCGCCTTTTGCGACGGGCGTTACAACGTCAACCTCAATGGCCGCAAGATGGTGGGCACCGCCCAACGTTGGCGCCAGAGCGGCGGGCGCCCGGTGGGGTTGGTGCATGGGGCGTTGTTGCTGGAGAACGATCGCATCGAGTTGATTGCGGCGGTCAACCGTTTCAACGAGGCGTGTGGCCTGGCGCAGCGGGTGCGGGCCGAAAGCCATATCGCCCTGCATGAAGCCTTTGCCGCGCCACACGCCTTGGGCCGACTCGACACCCTGTACCGCCAGACGCTGGCGGCATTGCTGGCCGGCTAACGGGTGCCGAATACCACCATCGTCTTGCCTTTGACGTGGACCAGGTTGCGCTCCTCCAGGTCCTTGAGGACGCGGCCCACCATTTCTCGCGAGCACCCCACGATCCGGCCGATTTCCTGACGGGTGATTTTGATCTGCATGCCGTCGGGATGGGTCATGGCGTCGGGTTGTTTGCACAGCTCCAGCAGGCACCGGGCGACGCGGCCGGTGACATCGAAAAACGCCAGGTCGCCGACCTTGCGGGTGGTGTCGCGCAGACGCTGTGCGATTTGGCCGCTGAGGGCGTAAAGAATGTCGGGGTCCTGTTGCGCCAGCTCGCGGAATTTTACATAGCTGATCTCGGCCACTTCGCATTCGACCTTGGTGCGCACCCACGCGCTGCGGTGTTGCTCCTTGCCAGCCTGTTCAAACAGCCCCAGCTCCCCGAAGAAATCGCCGCTGTTGAGGTAGGCGATGATCATTTCGCGGCCGTCGTCATCCTCGATCAGCACGGTGACCGAGCCTTTGATAATGAAGAACAGGCTTTCTGCGCGCTCACCCGCGCAGATGATGTTGTGCTTGGCCGGATGGCGCCGGCGCTGACAGTGCATCAGTAGTTTGTCGAGGTTTTTGATTTTGTGTGTGGGAGTAAGAGCAACCATGGTTGTATCCCGAAAAGACTGCACAGTGTGGTTCAGCTTATTTTTTATCCACTCGATGGCAAAGCGCCATTGAATTGGCGCCAGCTTAACAGACACATTCTTGCCATATGCGGGAATTTACCCGGTAAACCCGGTCGTTGATCGCTTTCATGGCAGCACTGCGCTGCCTGGGCCCTGTGCTAAGCTGGCGACCCTTTTTTAGCAGTGGAGTCTGGGCGATGAAGGCACGCATCCAATGGGCGGGCGAGGCTATGTTCCTCGGTGAGTCGGGCAGTGGCCATGTGGTGGTCATGGACGGCCCGCCGGAAGCCGGTGGTCGGAACCTGGGTGTACGCCCGATGGAAATGCTCCTGCTCGGTGTAGGCGGTTGCAGCAATTTCGATGTGGTCAGCATCTTGAAGAAGGCGCGTCAGGCGGTAGAAAGCTGCGAAGCGTTCCTGGAAGCCGAGCGCGCAACCGAAGACCCGAAGGTGTTCACCAAGATCCACATGCATTTCGTGGTCAAGGGCCGGGCGCTGAAAGAAGCCCAGGTCAAGCGGGCCATCGAGCTGTCGGCCGAGAAGTACTGCTCGGCGTCGATCATGCTGGGCGCTGCCGGTGTGGCGATTACCCATGATTACGAGATCATCGAGCTGGGTTGATCCCTCATCGGGCAAAAAGAAAGGGCGCTGTGAAAGCGCCCTTTTTATTCAGATCCGGTAAGCGCTTTTGGTCATGACCTTGGCCAGCAGGCTCATGCCGAACTTCACCGGCGCCGGGAAACGAAAGCCGCCCGCATCCAGCGCGCTTTCGGCGTGGTGTTCTTCATCGACACGCATCTGCTCAAGAATCGCCCGGGACTTTTCGTCCTCGGCCGGCAATTGTTCCAGGTGTTCATTGAGGTGCTTGCACACCTGGTGCTCGGTGGCGGCGACGAACCCCAGGCTGACTTTGTCGCTGATCAGCCCGGCGGCGGCACCGATCCCAAACGACAGCCCATAAAAAATCGGATTGAGCACGCTGGGGTGGCTACCCAGCTGGCGAATGCGTTGCTCGCACCAGGCCAGGTGATCGATTTCTTCTTCGGCGGCATGCTCCATCGCGGCGCGCACTTGCGGCAGCTTGGCGGTCAGGGCCTGGCCCTGGTACAGCGCCTGGGCACAGACTTCGCCGGTGTGGTTGATACGCATCAGGCCGACGACGTGGCGGGTGTCGGTTTCACTCATCACCGCTTCCGGCTGCAGCAGCGCGGGGGAAGGGCGGTAGGGCTGGCCGCTGAACGGCAGCAATGTGCGCATGGCCATGTCGGCTTGCAGTAACAGACGGTCAATCGGCGAGTAGTGACGTTGGGTAGTCATGCTGACCTCCGGGAAAAATCTCGGCGGCCAGTTTACCGCAAGAGAAGACAAAGCGTTTATGCCGGGGGCGGCACAAAAGGTCGCAGCCGGGTGCCGCGACCGTGCGTACGGTGCAATCAGCCCGGCGGCCAGTTCATCTGGCGCTGACCCAGCACATGCATGTGAATGTGATAAACGGTCTGCCCGCCTTTCGGGTTGCAGTTCATCACCACGCGAAAGCCTTCTTCACAACCTTGTTCCACCGCCAGGCGCTGGGCGGTGAAGAGGATGTGGCCCGCCAGGGCCTTGTCTTCTTCGGTCAGGTCATTAAGGGTGGGGATGTGTTTCTTCGGGATGACCAGAAAATGCACGGGCGCCGCCGGGTGGATGTCCTTGAACGCCAGGATCTGGTCGTCTTCGTAGATGATGTCGGCAGGTATTTCTCTGTTGATGATCTTGGTGAACAGAGTATCCACAGCTGTTTCTCCATAGTGAAAGTGCAGGCTGAGTGTACTCAGGCGATCTGCGCTCGCCCAGCCCTCAGCGGGAGTGGGTGATATCAGCGTGAGCAATAGGCCTTGTTGATGGCACCGGCGATTTTCCGGGTAAGCCAGCGCGGGCTCAGGCGCGGGCTGAACGTGAGCCAGCGGTTGCGACGGCCGGGGATGATGATGGCTTTGTTTTTCTCCAGGGCGCGTACGGCGTACAGCGCGACTTCTTCGGGGCTCATCAGTTGCTGGCTGCGGTCGAGCTTGGCGGTGTCCATTTGCGCCGTGCTGAAAAACGCGGTGCGCGTGGGGCCAGGGCACAGCACTGACACCTTGATGCCACAGCTTTTGAGTTCTTCGCGCAAGCCTTCGGAGAAATGCAGCACGTAGGCCTTGCTGGCGTAGTAACTGCTCATCCAGGGGCCGGGCTGGAAGGCGGCGACCGAGGCCACATTGAGAATCTGCCCGCCGCCGTGCAAGGCCATGGCATTGCCCAGCGCATGGCACATGCGGGTCAGGGCCAGGATGTTGACTTCGATCAGGTCCTGTTCGGTCATCCAGTCCAGTGCCAGGAACGGGCCGCTGGTGCCGATGCCGGCGCAGTTGACCAGCAGGTCGATCTGACGCTCGCCCTCTTCAAGTTCCAGCAGAAACCCCGAGAGTCGCAGCGGCTCGCTCAGGTCACAGGCGCGAAACAGCACCTCGACGCCAAAGCGTTGGGTCAATTCAATTGCAATGCTTTCCAACTGATCACGCTGGCGGGCCACCAGAATCAAGCTACGGCCCCGACGGGCGAGTGCTTCGGCCAAGGCCAGGCCGATGCCGCTGGAGGCACCGGTGATCAGAGCGTAACGGGTCATGCAGTTCTCCATCGCAACGCGCTACGCCTGGGACGGAAGCATCACAGGCGTAGGGCGTTTCTTCATTCTTGCGCAGAGTCTACAGGTTCGGCCGCGTCGTCAGCACTGTGCACGTCCACTTCCTCCACTACGGTGGTGTCGTCGCCTTCTTGCTCGTAGTTCAGGGAGCTGTTTTCGTAGTGGCTGTCGACGCTGTTTTCAAACCGGTCCAGGTAGCCATTCATGCCCAGGATGATGCCGCCGACCAGTAACAGCGGGAGGAACGCCAGCCACAGCGTGGCCAGGACTTTGACCGCAGTGCTATTGCGTGGCGGCGGGGGGCCGTATTGGTTGGCGCCCGCGTTACCCGGCAAGACCAACAACAGGAACGGGAAGATGCTGCCGACGAAGGGCACCAGGTGCAGGAACCACAGCCAGCCAGACCAACCAAGGTCATGCAGGCGTTGCACGCTGATCTGTATGTTGATCCAGAAAAAAGCAATGACTAACGCAATGCCGAGCAGAACACCCAGCACGGTCGCCGCCGTGGGCGATACGGCGGCAACGCCCAGGCCGACGGTAATCAGCACGCCGCTGATGGCAAACACCACCAGGGTCAGCACCAGTGTCCATGCCAACAGGCGCAGGCGGCCGATACGCCCGCGCAGGGTGAAGACCTTTAAGGTGGAGAATTCCGGCAGGTTTTCGCCCACCGCCGCGCGGGGCGGCGCATACGGTGAGGCGTTGGCGTCACTGGCGGCGGTTTCCTGGATTTCGTTCAGGCTGAAAGCCGCTGACTGCTGGGCTTCGATGCGGGCTTCTACGCCTGCGTTGTTCAGCGCGAGCAGATAGGTTTGGGCATCGGCGTGGGACAGGTCATGTTTGACGGCGACCGGGCGGCCGGTAAACAGTCGCTCGATCGACTCGACATCGGTCTTGAACAGTTCGGCCAGGTTCAGCCGGGCGGTGGTGCTTTCGACACCGGGGCGCAACAGGCCATCAAATATAATCGCGAAACGTTTATCGCTCATGCGGGCGTCCTTGTCACATCGGTAATAGGGTTAAGGGGTGGGCTGCCATGGCCGCCGGTCAACGGGGCCAGCGTTTGGGCAGTTGGGCTGCGTGCTCAAGCGCCTTGCGGTATTCGGCATCCAGGCGGGCGACGAGTTCATCGACGCTGGGCAAGTCGTTGATCTGCCCTACGCCCTGGCCCGCTGACCAGACCGTCTTCCAGGCCTTGGCTTCGTCTTTGAGGGGTTTTAGTTTGGCGCCAAAGTTGACGTCGCCTTTGCCTTGTAGGGCCGCCAGGTCAAACCCTGCGTTTTCCAGGCTCTGGCGCATAAAACTGGCGGGCACGCCGGACACGGCGGGAGTGTGCACGATGTCGGCGGCGCGGGATGTGAGCAGCATCTCTTTATAAGCATCCGGGGCGTGACTTTCGGTGGTGCCGATAAAACGGGTGCCGAAATAGGCCAGGTCTGCGCCGAGCAGCTGGGCCGCCAGGATCTCGTGGCCGTGGTTCAGGCAACCCGCCAGCAGCAGGGTCTTGTCGAAGAATTGGCGAATTTCCGCGATCAGCGAAAACGGGCTCCAGGTCCCGGCGTGCCCACCGGCCCCGGCAGCGACGGCGATCAGGCCGTCGACGCCCGCCTCGGCCGCCTTCTCGGCATGTCTTCGGGTGGTCACATCGTGAAACACCAGGCCGCCGTAGCTGTGCACCGCGTCGACCAGCTCCTTCACCGCGCCCAGGCTTGTGATCACGATCGGCACTTTGTGCTCGACGCAGATCGAAAGGTCGGCCTCCACCCGTGGGTTGCTGTGATGCACGATCAGGTTGACTGCATAGGGCGCAGGGTTATCCAGCAGCGCCAGGCCCGCTTCGATCTCTTGCAGCCAGGCCTTGAAACCGCTGCTTTCGCGCTGGTTGAGGGCCGGGAAACTGCCGACCACGCCGTTGCGGCAGCACGCCAGGACCAACTGCGGGTTGGAAATCAGAAACATCGGCGCCACCACGGCGGGCAGGCGCAGGCGTTGTTCAAGCAAAGCGGGCAGCGACATGGGAAGTCCCCCGAGTAATAGGCATTAAAACGGTTTGACCACGACCAAAATTACGATAGCCAGCAATATCAGAACCGGCACTTCATTGAACCAGCGATAAAAGACATGGCTGCGGGTGTTTTCGCCACGGGCAAAGCGTTTTACCTGCGCGCCACACATGTGGTGATAGCCGATCAACAGCACCACCAGGGTCAGCTTGGCGTGAATCCATGCGCCGGAACTGAAGATGGAAGGGTTGAGTGCGATCAGCCAGATCCCGAACACCAGGGTTGCGATCATCGCCGGGCCCATGATGCCGCGATACAACTTGCGCTCCATGAGGCTGAAGCGTTCTTTGCTGACGGTGTCTTCGCTTTGTGCGTGGTAGACGAACAGGCGCGGCAGGTAGAACAGGCCGGCAAACCAGCAGACGATGCTGACGATATGAAACGCTTTGACCCATAGATAGAGCATTTTAGTTATTCCCAGGTTCACGGTAGCTGACGATAGTAGTGGCTGGGGCGTCCATACGTCACGTTGACGGTTGTCGCAGGACGATGCGGCCCCTATTATCAACGGCTTTCCAGTGGGTTCGTTGAGGGCAGGTTTATGGTCAAGGTCGGTATCGTCGGCGGCACGGGTTACACCGGTGTCGAATTGCTGCGTCTGTTGGCTCAGCATCCGCAAGCTGAGGTGGTGGTCATCACCTCTCGATCCGAGGCGGGCCTTGCCGTTGCAGACCTGTACCCCAACCTGCGCGGCCACTATGACGGCCTGGCTTTCAGCGTGCCGGACATCAAGACCCTGGGCGCTTGCGACGTGGTGTTCTTCGCCACGCCGCACGGGGTGGCCCATGCGTTGGCCGGTGAATTGCTGGCAGCCGGTACGAAGGTGATCGACCTGTCTGCGGACTTCCGTCTGCAGGACGCCGATGAGTGGGCCAAGTGGTACGGCCAGCCGCACGGTGCTCCGCAATTGCTGGAAGAGGCGGTGTACGGCCTGCCGGAAGTCAATCGCGAGCGGATCAAGCAAGCCCGTTTGATTGCCGTGCCCGGTTGCTATCCCACCGCGGCCCAGTTGGGGCTGCTGCCATTGCTGGAAGCCGGTCTGGCAGACGCTTCGCGCCTGATCGCTGACTGCAAGTCGGGCGTCAGCGGTGCTGGCCGCGGTGCGGCAGTAGGTTCGTTGTACTCCGAGACGTCGGAAAGCATGAAGGCTTATGCCGTCAAAGGGCACCGCCACCTGCCAGAAATCCGCCAGGGCCTGCGCAATGCGGCGGGCAAGGAGGTTGGCCTGACGTTTGTGCCGCACCTGACGCCGATGATTCGCGGCATTCATGCCACGCTGTATGCAGCCGTGGTTGATCGGTCGATCGACCTGCAGGCGTTGTTTGAAAAACGCTATGCCAACGAACCGTTCGTTGACGTGATGCCTGCCGGCAGCCACCCGGAAACCCGCAGCGTGCGCGGTGCCAACGTGTGCCGTATCGCCGTGCATCGCCCGCAGGACGGTGATCTGGTGGTGGTGTTGTCGGTAATCGACAACCTGGTCAAGGGCGCATCGGGCCAGGCGGTGCAGAACATGAACATCCTGTTCGGCCTGGATGAAAAGCTCGGCTTGTCCCACGCCGGTATGTTGCCTTAACAGTCGGCGGCACGCTTGAAGCCGATGGCTTGGGGCTTGCCGCTGCTCGCTTAATAGTTGACCGCTTTTCTAGGAGAAGCGGATAATGCTCGCCATTACGCAGTTGTCGGCATTACGCCGGGAGATTACCAGCATGAGCGTTGAATCCTTCACCCCCACGGCTTTGCAATTCACCCACGGTGCCGCGCACAAGGTGAAGAGCCTGGTCGATGAAGAGGGTAATGATCGCTTGAAGCTGCGCGTATTCGTTACGGGCGGCGGTTGTTCAGGGTTCCAGTACGGTTTCACGTTTGATGAAGACGTGGCAGATGACGACACCATCGTCGAGCGCGAGGGCGTGAGCCTGGTCGTGGACCCGATGAGCTTCCAGTACCTGGCAGGAGCCGAAGTGGATTATCAGGAAGGTCTGGAAGGTTCGCGTTTCGTGATCAAGAACCCCAATGCCACCACGACCTGTGGTTGCGGGTCTTCGTTCTCGATCTGATCGATAGCGGTTTTTGTAAAACGCCGTTTGGCCTTGCGGGCCAAGCGGCGTTTTGCTGTGTGGGGTTCAGGCGGGGTAGATCGCGCCCAGCACTCGCAGCCCGCGTGCGCCGGTGACGCTTGGGCGATTGGCGGCAATGCCTTCGAGGCAGCAATGGGCCAGCCAGGCAAAGGCCATGGCTTCTACCCAGTCGGGATCTACGCCGTAAGTGGCGGTGCTGCTGACCTGCGTGGCGGGCAGCAAAGCGCCCAGGCGGCTCATCAAGGTGGCGTTGTGGGCGCCGCCGCCGCAGACCAACAGGGTTTGTGTGGTGGGTTGAGCGGTTTGCAGGGACTCGACGATGGTCAAGGCGGTGAGTTCCAGCAGCGTGGCTTGTACGTCTTGCGGGGCAAGCGTTGGCAGGCGGGCAAGGTGGTGGTGCAGCCAGCTGAGGTTGAACACTTCGCGACCGGTGCTTTTGGGGCCTTGGGTCAAGAAGAACGGGTCACTGAGCAGTGCCTTGAGGAGCGTGGGCGCCACCCGGCCCGTGGCGGCCCATTGGCCGCCGCGATCAAAATGCTCGCCGCGCTGCTGGTAGATCCAGGCATCGAGCAACACGTTACCGGGGCCGCAATCAAAGCCCGCCACGGGTTTATGGGGTTCGATCAGGCTGAGGTTGCTGAAGCCGCCCACATTCAAGACCGCTCGGTTGCCGTCCTGCTCACCAAACAAGGCTTCGTGGAAGGCGGGCACCAACGGCGCGCCCTGGCCACCGGCGGCGACGTCGCGGCTGCGAAAGTCGCTGACGACGGTTATGTCCGTCAGTTCGGCCAGCAAGGCGGGGTTGCCGATTTGCACGGTAAAGCCACGCGCCGGTTCGTGGCGAATGGTCTGGCCGTGGCTGCCGATCGCGCGAATATCCTGGGGGCTGAGTTTTTGCTGGCCCAGCAAGGCGTGAATACCTTGGGCGGCGAGGGTGACCCAGTGCTGCTGGGCAATGGCCGAACGGGCAATTTCGTCCGGGCCGCTGGCGCACAGCCCCAGCAGTTCGGCGCGCAGGGGCTCGGGCATGGGGATGTAATGGGTGGCGACCAGCTTGATCGCCTGGCGCTGTTCGATCAGCGCAATGTCCAGGCCATCAAGGCTGGTCCCGGACATCACACCTATATAGAGCGGCATGGCCTAGCGCTTCGCCGAGGCCAGCAACGTGGTGCGTTCCTGATCCATGCGGGCCATCAGCGGCTGGCTTTGTTGCAGGAAGCGCGCGCGTTCGGCCTTGGCGATCGGGTCGGCCATTGGCAGTTTCTGGCCCAGTGGGTCAACGTGAACGCCATTGACCTGGAACTCGTAGTGCAAGTGCGGGCCGGTAGACAGGCCGGTGGTGCCGATATAACCGATCACCTGGCCTTGCTTGACGTTGCTCCCGGTTTGCACGCCTTTGGCAAACCCCTGCATGTGGCCGTAAAGCGTGCGGTAAGTGTTGCCGTGCTGAATGATCACGGTGTTGCCATAACCACCGCGACGGCCTGCCAATAACACTTTGCCGTCACCGGCGGCCTTGATGGGCGTACCGCGTGGGGCGGCGTAGTCGACGCCTTTGTGGGCGCGGATTTTGTTCAGGATGGGATGCTTGCGACCCATGGAGAACCGCGAGCTGATACGGGCGAAGTCTACCGGCGTGCGGATAAACGCCTTGCGCATGCTGTTGCCGTCGGCGGTGTAGTAGCTGCTATTGCCTTGTTTATTGGTGTAGCGCACGGCGGTGTAGGTCTTGCCGCGGTTGGTAAAGCGCGCCGAGAGGATATTGCCGGTGCCGACCACTTTGCCGTTGGCGACTTTCTGCTCGTAGATCACGTCAAATTCGTCGCCCTGGCGGATGTCCTGGGCGAAGTCGATGTCATAACCAAACACGCTGGCCATGTCCATGGTCATGCTGTGTGACAGCCCGGCACGGGCAGCTGATTGCGACAGTGAGCTGTTGATAACGCCGTGGGCATAGGCGGAGCGCATCACAGGCTTGGTGGTGACGCGGTTGAACGCGAAACCCTTCGCACCTTTGGTCAGGGTGATGCTTTCCAGGTCGCTCACGCTGCTGTGCAGGTTGTTCAGTTGGCCGTCGGGGGTGAATTCAAACTCAAGCTTCTGGCCGTGCTTGAGTTGGGTGAATTGTTTGGCTTGCTTGTCACTGGCCAGTACGTCATTCACGGTGGTCGCAGGCAGGCCAACCTTTTCAAACAGTGTCGACAGGGTGTCGCCCTTGGCAACAATGACTTCGCGGTGTTGTGGGTTGCTGGCGACTTGCGGGGCGGGGGCGGGCTGCTCCTGAGCGGTCTTTGGTGTGTCTTCGGTGGTGTCTTCGATCTGGGCGAACGGTGATTCGACCGGGCCATTTGTGGCTTGTTCGGCGTCGGAAGCGTCTTGATGTTGTGTCAGTTGATCGGCAGGGGTTTCCAGGTCAAGGCTCAGGGTTGTTCGTTTTGCTTCTACGTCGCTGGAAGGGAATACCAGCAGCGCCAGGCTCAGGAGGGCGGCGATCCCACTGGCGGCCAGCAAGTGGGTTTTCGGGTAAAGCGGTGGCGCTTTAGACGGTTCAGTGGTCATAAGTAATTTGACTTTGAAGATGAAATGGAAAAGATGAATGACATGATGAAGATGAAATAACTGTATAAAATATAACCAAATCATCTGTGGTGCAAGCTTGCGGACGCGAAGCTCGCTGAACGGTGCCCGTATGTAGGGCAAAACTTGTAATTAGTCCCTGATCTTGTATGGTTGGTTCCTTTTTGAAACTGAGCCTTGCAGGTCTGTTATGAAGTCGGTTGAAGAGCAGCTAGCGCTGATCAAACGTGGTGCGGAAGAACTGTTGGTCGAAGCCGAGCTGGTCGAAAAGCTCAAGCGTGGCCAACCCCTGCGTATTAAGGCCGGCTTCGATCCTACGGCGCCGGATTTGCACCTGGGGCACACCGTCCTTATTAATAAGCTGCGCCAGTTCCAGGAGCTGGGGCATCAGGTGATCTTCCTTATCGGTGACTTCACCGGGATGATCGGTGACCCCAGCGGCAAAAGTGCCACCCGTCCACCGTTGACCCGTGAACAGGTTCTGGATAACGCCGAGACTTACAAGACTCAGGTATTCAAGATTCTCGATCCTGCCAAGACCGAGGTGGCGTTCAACTCCATCTGGATGGATCAAATGGGGCCGGCTGACTTCATTCGCCTGACGTCTCAATACACCGTTGCTCGCATGCTCGAGCGCGATGACTTCGATAAGCGCTACTCCACCAATCAGCCAATCGCTATCCATGAGTTTTTGTACCCGTTGGTGCAAGGGTATGACTCCGTAGCGCTGCGGGCAGATGTCGAGCTGGGCGGTACCGATCAAAAGTTCAACCTGCTGATGGGGCGCGAGCTGCAGCGTGCGTATGGGCAGGAGGCTCAGTGCATTCTGACCATGCCGTTGCTGGAGGGGTTGGATGGCGTCAAGAAGATGTCCAAGTCCTTGGGTAACTATGTGGGTATCCAGGAAGCGCCGGGTGTGATGTACAGCAAACTGGTATCGATTCCGGATGCGCTGATGTGGCGTTATTTCGAGTTGCTGAGCTTCCGCTCGATGGATGAGATCAACGCTTTGCGTGCAGAGGTTGAGGCGGGGGCTAACCCGCGGGACGTGAAGATCAAGCTGGCTGAAGAGATTGTTGCGCGTTTCCATGGTGAGGAGGCTGCGGCCAATGCTCACCGCGGTGCAGGCAATCGCATGAAGGATGGCGAACTGCCGGACGATCTGCCAGAGATTGAATTGACTGCTGCCGAGGCGATGCCGATTGCGGCTGTCCTTAATAAGGCGGGCTTGGTGAAAAACTCGGCGGTGGCCCGCGACCTGCTGGGTTCTGGCGGCGTACGTATAGATGGTGAGGTCGTTGATCGCACCTTTATATACGAGCTGGGCGCTACCCATGTTTGCCAGGCCGGCAAGAAGGCCTTTGCGCGTATTACGCTCAAGGCTGAATAAAAGCGAAATAAAGGGTTGACGGCGAATTATATCTGTCTATAATTCGCCCCACT
>NZ_JBSVWN010000047.1:0-53243 GCF_054071325.1 Pseudomonas sp. SDO5215_S409
TCCGATACGGTTTCAGGGGCAGTATCACGATCATGAGACGGGGCTGCATTACAACCGGTATCGGTACTATGATCCGGGGGTTGGTCGGTTCATCAGTAAGGATCCCTTAAGTTATGAGGGTGGTATAAATATCTATCAATATGCCCCTAATCCTTTGGGCTGGATCGACCCTTTGGGGTTGGCAGCGCATCGGGGACGTATTCAAGCTCAAGGTGCCAAGCTTGAAGAGTCGGTAGCATGGAACCAGGACACGCCTTTGACCGCTAGCGATGCCAAGATAAAGCTCGAGGAGTTAAAAGGAAAACTAAATAAAAAGGATCTTGCCGCCCGTCAGGATGCCTTTAAGAAAGCAGATAGATATATTGACAATGCGGTTAAGTGTGGCGGGGCAGATGCGCACATCAGTCGGACGTTCATGGTAAAAGACACAAAAAGTGAGCGTGTGGATATTGAAGTAATAGCTGGTAAAGCTTTTGTGGAGTAGTAAAGTGTTTAATGAATATTTAACTAATAAAGATTGCTATTTTGAATTGGAGCGGAGTTTTTATGATTATTTCCGATTGAAGGTTCAGGCGAGCAAAACTGCCGTCGAAGTATTTAAGGCTCCTTGTTACAATACTTTTTTTTCAAATGGACTACCATTTATGGATGGTAATCCAATATTTTCCGCGAAAAATGAAGTAAGTGGACAGATTCTTAGGGTTGTATTAGATGAGGATGTTCATGAGCTTTGCTCATATCGTGACAAGGAGGCAGGATGTGAGCTTGTTGTAATCGGCAACCTAGCCTTACTGGACGAAATAAAGGAAAAAATTTCCGCTTGGATCAGCGCTCAATAACTCTTCGAGAGTCGGGACTGGAGCAGGCGTAAACTTGTTTTCTGAGTGGGTAGTTCAAAAAATCTATACGTGTTGGCTCGAGGTGTTCACGTTAACGTGAACGCGTCTGGCTTGCCTCCCGCCGGTGGTCACATTGATGTTCAACCGAACTCTGAGGGAACCCGTGTTGTACTTGGACCGGCCGACAAGGCAACTTCAGCATGCCCAATTCCCAATGGGAGAGGGCATGTGAGTGTGTTCTAAAATACCTCGGCAAACCTATCGGCTTACCAAAGCTGCACAGGCTGGAGTCGACGCAAATCCAAGTTCTGCACGTGTGCCGGAACTGAAACAGGTCGGTACCATTCTGAGTGGGCACCATGCCGCTGGAACGAACCCGGTAGCGCGTAAATAAGGGAATATATGATTTCTACTGATTTTTATAAGTTGATTGCGCTGTTTTTAGACGGGGCGGGTAATCTTCAGCCAAATATTTTTGGGTTGAAGGGTTTATCTGAGGTGGAATTTATAAATGCAGATTTTGAGTTGGTCGGGGATCTGGACGATTTTCATTTTTTCGAGAAGGCATACAATGCTCCTTATTTACGTCGAAAAATAGAGGTTGTATTTAAGCAATATTTTTTTGTGAGCGAGAAATTAGGGAGCGGCCTTGGTGTTGCATGTGGGGTGAGGCTGACTTCTCTTTTAAGAAAGCAACCATTTGCTACAGCGGCGAGACATATAGGCGATAATCGGATTTTTTTCTATTTTTCCGAAGATAAAAGTGAAGGTGCACTGATTTTTGACAAAAGGATCGTAATAAGATTTGGTCAGCGATCCAAAAAAAGTTCCTATATGATTTCAACTGTTGAGTGTGATTTTGATAATAAGCGTTTTGGTGACATAGCAAAGAAGGCAGTGCATGAAACGTACAAGTGCTTTACTCCCGATTCGATGATAAAAGAAGCCAGATTGCAAGGCTGTTCAAATGCTTTTAATCGCTTGGTTCGACAGCTTTATCCCGGAAGCAACACGCGAGGAGTAATGCCATCCGCTCACAACTCAAAGGAGTGACGACATGAAAGACGCCATACGCTTGGGCGACTCCACCACCCACGGTGGCAAAGTGCTCGAAGCATTCTCCCGAACCGACCTCAACGGCAAGCCGATTGCCGGGGTCGGTCACAAGGTTAGCTGCCCGCTGTGTAAGGGGATTTTCCCGATTGCGGAGGGCAGTAGCACCTACACCGTCGATGGCGTGCCCATCGCGCTTGACGGCATGAAAACCGCCTGTGGTGCTGCGCTGATTGCCAGCGGCCCGAAAGGGGCAGTAATTAGCTGATTCCAGCTATGCGGCTCCAACATGATTGATCCGCAAAAATCCATTGCTATCGGTTTTGTTTTCGAGCGTTTCATGCCGTGGCGTCAACGCTGAATCACCATTTCCACTGATCGTACCCACGTTTTAGGGCGCTCCCAACCATGGCGGGCCCCGTTTCAGCTGGGATTAGCCGGTTCCTTGAAGTGGCGGGCCGCTTCCTGCGGTGGCTCAAGGGTAGTTGAGGGCGCAGGTTTTGCAGAAGCTATCGCAGGCTGGGTGCTGGAAGACGGTGTTAATGAGTCAATAACTTAAGATTTGGGCTTAAAGTGCCCAAGCACGCAACGCCTTCCGGCAATGGCCGGAGTTTGCCACTTGGCGCTTACTAGCGACTCGCCCCCGGCGGCGCCGTCATCAGTTCCTTGGCCAGCGTCAACCACGCCTGCGCTGCAAACGACAGTTTGCCGTGTCGCCGCCATGCCAGCATCAAGCGCCAGTTCAGGCTGGGGGATTTTACCGGGACGATGGTGAATTGGCTCGGGTCCAGGGTTTCGCAGAACGCCATGGGCAGCAAGGTGATGCCTACCCCGAGCCGTACCAGTGAGGCGATGAAGTCCCATTGGCCGCTGCGCCCGCTGATGCGTGGCTCGAAGCCCGCCTGGGCGCAGGCATCGAGCACGAATTGGTTGAGGGTGAAGGTGTCGCCGTAAAAGATGAATTCGCTGTGCCGCAGTTCGCACAGGTCCACCGCGCGGCGGCTTTTCCAGGGTGAGTCGTAGGGGGCGAGCAGGCACATCGGCGATTCAAACAGCAGCATTGAATCGAATTCCTCCCAGATGTCAGCGACGCGGGGCGAGTCCAGGATGGTGCCGAACTCCAGGGTGCCCTGGCGCAAGTCCTGAATGGTGGTGCTGCCACCGATCTCGAACAGCTTCAGCTCGATCTTGGGATAGCGCGCGTGGTACGCCGCAAAGACGGGCGCCAACGCGACGTGAGTGGAGGGCGACAAGCCCATGCGCAGGGCACCGAGCTCCACTTGCTGCAGGTCTTTGAGCTCCGTGTTCATGTCGTCGTGCAGCGCGATCATTTCTTTGGCGCGCTTGAGCACGATCAGGCCGGCGTCGGTCAGGGTGAAGCTTTTGCCCACGCGGTCGAGCAGTGTCAGGCCCAGGCTCGATTCCAGTTGCTGCACCATTTTGCTGACGGTCGGCTGGGTCAGGTGCAGTTGGGCAGCGGCTTTGGTGAAGCTCTGCTGGTCCACCACTTCGACGAAATAACGCAGGGCCCTGATGTCCATCATTCATTCCGATTTTGCATGATTTCGATAATATTAATTCATTATATCTTTAAAAATCGGCTGGATAAGATTTGTTACATCTGTTCGGGGGCAGTACCGGAGTTAATGTGAAAGGCCCAGCTCAAGACCAAGTGGCCAGACTTCTCGCGGGTATGAAAGGCAACACCATGGGTGGAGAGCAATCGTGCTTAACAAGACACATCAATCTTTTTCCGATACCGATGAGCTGTCCCAGGGGGAGCGGTTTGTAAGGCAGTTGCTGGCGCAGGCACAGATCGAGGTCAACGGCCCGGCGGCCGCCGATATGCAATTGCACCACAACGGCACGCTCGACCTGGCCCTGGCCAAAGGCAATCTGGGCCTTGGGGAGGACTACATGGACGGCGGGTGGGACGCCGAGCTACTGGATGACTTCTTTTTTCGGCTGCTGCGCTCCGGGGTGGTCGAGCAGGCCAACCCCGCCACGTTGCTGTTTCACGCGTTCTGCTCCCGCTTCCTGAACCTGCAAAACCGCAAGCGCGCCTGGCAGGTCGGCGAACAACACTACGACCTGGGCAACGACTTTTATGCGCGCATGCTCGACTCGCGCATGACCTACACCTGCGGCTACTGGAAAGACGCCACCACCCTTGAGCAGGCGCAGTTCGCCAAGCTGGACCTGATCTGCAAGAAGCTTGGGCTCAAGCCCGGCATGCGCGTGCTGGACATCGGCTGCGGCTGGGGCAGTTTCATGTCGCACGCGGCCGAGCACTACGGTGTGGAGTGTGTGGGCGTGACCATCTCCAAGGAGCAGGCCGACTGGGGGCGCTTGAGATACGCCCACCTGCCGATCGAGTTCCGCCTGCAGGACTATCGCGATGTGGACGAGCCATTCGACCACATTGCCAGCGTCGGCATGTTTGAACACGTGGGGCGCAAGAATCACCGGGCCTATATGGAAGTGGCGCACCGTTGCCTGAAGGACGATGGCCTGTTCCTGCTGCACACCATCGGCAAGAACCAGCGCAGCGGCGCGCCGGACCCGTGGATCGACAAGTACATCTTTCCCAATGGCGACCTGCCGTCGATCGGCCAGATTGGCGATGCCCTGGATGGTTTGTTCGTGGCCGAGGACCTGCACAACTTCGGTGCCGACTACGACAAGACGTTGATGGCCTGGTGTGAAAACTTCGAGGCGGCGTGGCCTGAGTTCGCCCAGATGTTTGGCACGCGGTTCTACCGCATGTGGCGTTACTACCTGCTGTCCTGCGCGGGGGCCTTTCGTGCGCGGGATATCCAGCTGTGGCAGTGGGTGTTGTCAAAAAAAGGCCTGGTGGGCGGTTATCAGCGGGTGAGCTGACAACGGTACGTAACGGGGCAGGCGGGTTACACCGTCGTTGCCCCTGCCGGGGTCATTCGGCGGCAGGCGCCAGGCGCGCTTCGAGCTCCGCCACCTTGGCCTCCAGGCTCTCCAGGCGCGCGCGGGTGCGGGCCAGTACGACCATCTGGCTATCAAATTCTTCCCGGCTGACCAAGTCCAGTTTGCTGAAGCCGCTTTGCAGCAGGGCCTTGAGCTGGCTTTCGATTTCATGGCGGGGCAACGCGGTGTCGCCGTTGAACAGGCGCGAGGCGTGGCCGCTGAGGGTGTCGAGAAGATCTTTGGGCGCGAGCATGGGCAATAGTCCGGAAAAACAATCGGGCCGCAGTGTATCACGGGGCATTTATCGACTTTTTCCATTCGCCCGCGCACGTTTTTCGCGCAGGGGGGTTGGCGGGTGCGCACCGTTTTTGTGCGCGAATTGGCGTTCCACGCGCCCCGTCGCTGGGCGGTGCAGGGCAAACACCTGATTTCAATGGTTTTTGCGGAGCTGGCAAGGTTTCTGCTTAGACGATCATGACCCATGCACTGATGCAGTCGCTGTGACGAATGCAGTGCGCCGTTGGTCCGGGTACATGTTTCGTCACCAGTGGTTAGCGAGCGTCGCGATGGCAATGGCCAAGGCGACGAAGCGTTACAAAGCCAGGCACTGCGCTTAGACTTGAGACGGGTTTGTTTTCCTGGGGCAAGTCCACCAATTCGGGAGAGAGTTTTCATGAAGCTAGTCACTGCCATCATCAAGCCGTTCAAGTTGGACGATGTACGCGAGTCGTTGTCCGAGATCGGCGTGCAGGGCATTACCGTTACTGAGGTCAAAGGCTTCGGTCGGCAGAAAGGCCACACCGAGCTTTATCGCGGCGCGGAATATGTGGTCGATTTCCTGCCAAAGGTGAAGATTGATGTCGCCATTGACGACAAGGATCTTGACCGGGTTATCGAGGCGATAACCAAGGCCGCCAACACCGGCAAGATCGGTGACGGCAAGATCTTTGTAGTCAATCTGGAACAGGCTATTCGCATCCGTACCGGCGAAACCGATACCGACGCAATCTAAGCCGCCAAACCCCCAAGCCCCAGGAGAAAACAATATGACTCTGCGTAAATTCGCAGGGCTAGGAGCCCTGTTGTCCCTCGTAATGCCCGCCCTGGCCATGGCGGCGGATCCAGCCCCGGCGCCCGTCCTCAATTCGGGTGACACGGCCTGGATGCTTACCTCCACCGCGTTGGTGCTGTTTATGACCATCCCGGGCCTGGCGCTGTTCTACGGCGGCATGGTGCGCTCCAAAAACATTCTGTCGGTGATGATGCAATGCTTCGCCATCACCGGTCTGATCACTATCTTGTGGTTCGTCTACGGCTATAGCATGGCGTTCGACACCACGGGCATGGAAGCGGGCGTCGTCAACCTCAACTCGTTTGTCGGCGGCTTGTCCAAGCTGTTCCTCTCGGGCGTGACCCCTGCCAGCATCACAGGCCCGGCGGCACTGTTCCCTGAAGCCGTGTTCGTGACCTTCCAGATGACCTTCGCGATCATCACCCCGGCGCTGATCGTCGGTGCGTTCGCCGAGCGCATGAAGTTCTCCGCGATGCTGATCTTCATGGGCGTGTGGTTCACCCTGGTCTACGCACCGATCGCCCACATGGTGTGGGGCGGTCCGGGCTCGTTGCTGGGCGACTGGGGCGTGCTGGACTTCGCGGGCGGCACCGTGGTGCACATCAACGCCGGTGTAGCAGGCCTTGTGGCGTGCCTGGTACTGGGCAAGCGCAAAGGCTTCCCGACCACCCCGATGGCCCCGCACAACCTGGGTTACACCCTGATCGGCGCTGCCATGCTGTGGATCGGCTGGTTTGGCTTCAACGCAGGTTCGGCCGCAGCCGCCAACGGCACCGCTGGCATGGCGATGCTGGTCACGCAGATCGCGACCGCCGCGGCCGCGCTGGGCTGGATGTTCGCCGAGTGGATCGCACACGGTAAGCCAAGCGCGCTGGGAATTGCGTCGGGCGTGGTTGCAGGCCTGGTCGCCATCACCCCGGCCGCAGGCACCGTGGGCCCGATGGGCGCGCTGGTGATCGGTCTGGCGGCAGGCGTGGTGTGCTTCTTCTGCGCCACCACCCTCAAACGCAAACTGGGCTACGACGACTCCCTGGACGCCTTTGGCGTGCACGGTATCGGCGGTATCCTCGGCGCGATCCTGACCGGCGTGTTCGCCGCCCCGTCGCTGGGTGGCTTCAACGCCGCGACCACCGACATCGGTGCGCAAGTCTGGATTCAAGTCAAAGGTGTGGGCTTCACGGTGATCTACACCGCGATCGTGACCTTTATCATCCTCAAGGTACTGGACGCCGTCATGGGTCTGCGTGTGAGCGATGAGCAAGAAGCGGTTGGCCTGGACCTGGCCGAACACAACGAGCGCGGTTACAACTTGTAAGCCTGCGTTAAAAAAATGCCCGGCTTGCCGGGCATTTTTTTGTCTGGCGTTTGTCTGCGGCTAAAGGTGTATGGGTTTTTTGGCCGCGTTTGTGATGGGATCGGCGCGGCACTTTTGAGCGTGCGAATGTCTTACAGCCATGTGGGCGTATTCGGCACTTTGTTTTTTTCCAGAGCGCGCTAGAATGCGCGCCGATGGCAGGAGATCTGTATGTGGCAACAGACCGTGATAACCCTGCGGGCCAAGCCCCGGGGCTTTCATCTGGTAACGGACGAGTTGCTCGCCGGCCTGCCGCAACTGCAGGCCTGCCGGGTGGGCCTGTTGCATTTATGGCTGCAACATACCTCGGCCTCGTTGACCATCAACGAGAATGCCGACCCGGCGGTTCGCCGTGACTTCGAGCGGTTTTTCAACACGCTGGTGCCGCAAGGCAAGGCGGGGTTTGAACACAACGACGAAGGCCCCGATGACCTGCCGGCGCACTTCAAGGCCAGTCTCCTGGGCTGCCAGCTGAGTTTGCCGGTAAGGGCCGGCCGCTTGGCGATGGGGACCTGGCAAGGTGTTTATCTGGGCGAGCACCGTGATCATGGCGGTGCTCGTAAAGTCCTCGCCACCTTGCACGGTGAAGAGGCATAAGCCACGGGTTATTCTCGTGGACGTTGATTTTTTCCCGGCAGCCTTCGACAGTCGGCGAAGCTGGGCTATAACTAATCTGCTTTTCGCAAGTCATGAGGTAGAACATGAGCGACGATGATCTGGAAAACGACGACCTCGAAGTAGGCGACGAAGACGAAGCTGAAGAAGGCCTTGAGGCCGCCGCCGAAGACGTGGCCGAGGACGACGGTGGTGATGACGCCCCGGCGCCGACCGCCAAGGGCAAGGCCAAGGCTGCCGTTTCGGTGGATGAGCTGCCAAGCGTTGAAGCCAAGAACAAAGAGCGCGATGCGCTGGCCCGTGCGATGGAAGAATTCCTCGCTAAAGGCGGCAAAGTGCAGGAAGTCGAGGCCAACGTGGTGGCCGATCCACCGAAGAAGCCCGATAACAAGTACGGCAGCCGCCCTATCTGAGGCCCGCTGCCCGCTTGCCGAAAAAGCCCGCCGTCGCTGCGGGCTTTTTCATGGGCGGCGTTTGCTCAGCCGTTCCAGCGGGCGAGCAGGTCGGGCAGTTCGTTCAGGTTGCCAATCTCGGCGTCCGGCCGGTGGTCCGCTGTCCAGGCTTTGCCGCCGGGGTTGAACCACACTGCACGCAACCCCGCCTGCTGGGCGCCAGCGATATCGTCCCCCGGGTGGTCGCCAATGTGCACTGCCTCTTGGGCCTCCACACCCGAGCGTTGCAGCGCCTCCTGGAACAGCCGTGCATCGGGTTTGGCGATGCCCAGGTCTTCGGCGCGCAGGGCGAAGTGAAAGTGGTGAGCCAGGCCCACCCGTTGCACGTCGGCGTTGCCGTTGGTGATCACCCCCAGCAGGTAGTGCTGGCGCAGCGCTTGCAGCATCGGTTCGGCCTCGGGGAACACCGTCAGTTGGTGGCGGGCCTGGATAAACGCTTCAAAGCCTGCGTCTGCCATTTCCGTCGCCAGGGGCTGTGGATAACCGGCCTCTTCAAACGCGTACATCAACACCCGGTGGCGCAACACGCTGATGCGGTATTTGAGCTCTGGATGGCGTTGCACCGTCTGCTGGCGCAACGCGGCGAAGCGCTCCAGCGGCAGGTCGCCGACTTTTGAGGCGTTGACGGCCAGCCATTCGCGCATCGACGCTTCGGCGCTGATGATGACGGGCACGTTGTCCCAGAGGGTGTCGTCCAAATCGAAGGTGATCAGCTTGATACTCATGAGTCGTCGCCCTTACTGCGTTTGGCCCGTGGATGGGCGCTGTCGTACACCGTTGCCAGGTGCTGGAAGTCCAGATGGGTGTAGATCTGCGTGGTCTTGATGTCGGAGTGGCCGAGCAGTTCCTGCACCGCGCGCAGGTCCTGGGACGACTCCAGCAAGTGGCTGGCGAACGAATGCCTGAGCATGTGCGGGTGCAGGTTTTGCCCCAGCTCGCGCGCGCCCGCCGCTTTCACCCGCAACTGAATGGCCCGCGGCCCCAGGCGTCGGCCCTGCTGGCTGACAAACACCGCCTCGTCCGGCGGGTTGCTCAGGGCGCGCAACGGCAGCCACAGCTGCAAGGCGTCGCGGGCCTTGCGGCCCACGGGCAAGACGCGGGTCTTGCTGCCTTTGCCGTGCACTTGCACCAGGCCGTCTGCCAGGTCCAGTTGATCCAGGTTGAGGGCGGTCAGCTCCGACAGGCGCAGGCCTGAGGAATAAAACAGCTCCAGGATGGCCTGGTCGCGATGGGCCAGGAAGTCGTCCTCTACCGCGCCGTCGAGCAGTTGCAGGGCACGGTCAGTGTCGAGGGTCTTGGGCAGGCGCCGCTCGCCCTTGGGCGGGGCCAGGCCGTTGGCCGGGTCGTGGTCGCACAGGCCTTCGCGGTTCAGGTAGTGATAGAGGCCGCGCACGGCCGACAGCAGCCGCGCCAGGCTGCGCGACGATTGACCTTGCTGGTGCAAGCGCGCGACCAGGCTGCGCAGGCCCTGGATGTCCAGGGCCTGCCAGCTGGCGATCTGTTGTTTTTCGCAAAACGCCAGGACTTTGTTCAAGTCCCGCCGGTAGGCGTCCAGCGTGTGGGGCGACACCTGGCGCTCGCTGCGCAGGTGCGCGCAGTAGGCGTCCAGTTGCCGTTCCATGGCTAGCGCACCGCGCGCAGGGCGCTGGTGAAGCGGGGCAGCACGCGGCCCAATACTTCGGCGATGTAGTTCAGGAACAGCGTGCCCACCGAGCTTTTGTAGTGCGCGGGGTCACGGCTGGCGATGGCCAGCACGCCGTGCAGGCCTTGATGGCTGAGGGCGACCACGGCGGTGGAGCCGATTTGCTTGCGTTGTTCGGCGCCGAACAGGAAGTCCAGTTCATGCTCGCGCAAGATCCCGCTCACGGTTTTGCCTTCCGACAACAGCCCGCCGATGGCGGTCTGCGCTTCGCTGCCACTGACCCAGCGACCCACCGGCATCGGGTTGTCGCTGAACAGGATCAAGCTCACGAACGGCACCTGGAAGTCCTGACGCAGGCTGTCTTCCACGGCAATCACCGCTTCTTCCAGGCTGCTGGCGTCCATCAACGTCAGCACCAGGCGGCGGGTCTTGTCGAAAAGGCGGTCGTTGTCGCGGGCCACGTCCATCAGCTGCGAGAGCCGGTGGCGCATTTCGATGTTGCGCTCGCGCAGGATCTTCATCTGCCGCTCCACCAGCGACACGGTGTCGCCGCGCTGGTGGGGAATGCGCAAGGCGGGCAAGAGTTCTTCGTGCTCGACGAAGAAGTCTGGATGAGCCTCAAGGTACGCCGCGACGGCAGCGGCCTCCAGGCTGTCGCTCGGGGATGCTGGGGCGGGGGCTTGAGGCTTGTCGGTCATTGGCTTCGCTCACTCATAGACGAACCTGTCCTTCGTATACGCGTGTGGCCGGGCCGGTCATTTTCACCGGGTGGCCGGGGCCTGCCCATTCGATGGACAAGCGTCCGCCGGGCAGGTCGATCAACAGGGGCGAGTCCATCCAGCCCTGGCTGATCGCGGCCACGGCGGCGGCGCAGGCACCGGTGCCGCAGGCCTGGGTTTCACCGGCACCGCGTTCCCACACGCGCAGTTGCGCACGGGAACGGTCGATGACCTGCAGGAAGCCCACATTGACCCGCGCCGGAAAGCGCGGGTGGTGTTCGATCTTCGGCCCCAGTGCGTGAACCGGCGCGCTGTTGATATCGCTGACGCGCAGCACCGCATGCGGGTTGCCCATGGACACGGCGGCCAGTTCGACGGGCTGGCCGTCCACGTCCACCGAGTAGCTCAGGGCCTGTTCGCTGGCCTGGAAGGGAATGTCTGCGGGCACCAGGCGCGGGGCACCCATGTCGACGGCGATCTGGCCGTCGCTGCGGATGTCCAGTTCGATCACGCCGCTTTTGGTTTCGACCCGGATCTGGCGTTTGGCGGTCAGGCGCTTGTCCAGCACGAAGCGGGCGAAACAGCGCGCACCGTTGCCGCACTGTTCCACTTCGGAGCCGTCGGAGTTGAAGATCCGGTAGCGGAAGTCCACCTCCGGGTTGCTCGGCGCTTCGACGAGCAACAGCTGGTCGAAGCCGATCCCTGTGTGCCGGTCGCCCCACAGTTTGGCGTGTTTGGGCAGGATATGCGCGTGCTGGCTGACCAGGTCCAAGACCATGAAGTCATTGCCCAGCCCGTGCATCTTGGTAAAACGCAGCAGCATGGCTTACTCCGGCAGCAGGCTTTCGCCAGCATACAACTCGGCTACCGTCTCGCGGCGACGCACTTCGAACGCTTGATCACCGTCCACCAGCACCTCGGCGACACGCCCGCGGGTGTTGTAGTTGGAGCTCATGACAAACCCGTAGGCACCGGCCGAATGCACGGCCAGCAGGTCGCCTTCTTCCAGCGCTAGCTGACGGTCCTTGGCCAGGAAGTCGCCGGTTTCGCAGATCGGGCCGACGATGTCGTACGGGCGGCCCTCGCCTTCGCGCGGCTGCACGGCGGTGACGTCCATCCAGGCCTGGTAAAGCGCCGGGCGGATCAGGTCGTTCATCGCCGCGTCGACGATGGCGAAATCCTTGTGCTCGGTGTGCTTGAGGTACTCGACCTGGGTCAGCAGCACGCCGGCGTTGGCGACGATGTAGCGGCCCGGCTCGAACATCAGCGTCAGGCCGCGGCCTTCGATACGCTGGCGCACAGCCTGGATGTAATCGGCGATCAGCGGCGGCTGTTCATCGCGATAACGCACGCCCACGCCGCCACCGAGGTCGATGTGGTGCAGGTAGATGCCGCATTCGCCCAGGCGATCGACCAGCGCCAGCAGGCGGTCGAGTGCATCAAGGAACGGTGCCAGGGTAGTCAGTTGTGAACCGATGTGGCAGTCCACGCCCAGCACTTCCAGGTTCGGCAGTTGGGCGGCGCGCACATAGACTTCTTCGGCGTCGGCAATGGCGATGCCGAACTTGTTTTCTTTAAGGCCGGTGGAAATGTACGGGTGGGTGCCCGCGTCGACGTCCGGGTTGACGCGCAGGGAGATCGGCGCACGCACGCCCATCTCGGCGGCCACCTGTTGCAGGCGCTCAAGCTCCTCGGTGGATTCGACGTTGAAGCAGTGCACGCCCACTTCCAGCGCGCGGCGCATGTCGTCGCGGCTCTTGCCTACGCCGGAGAACACGATTTTTTCAGCCTGGCCGCCAGCGGCCAGCACACGCTCAAGCTCGCCACGGGACACGATGTCGAAACCTGCGCCCAGGCGCGCCAGCACATTGAGCACGCCCAGGTTGGAGTTGGCCTTGACCGCGTAGCACACCAGGCTCGGCGTGCCTTCCAGCGCGTCGGCGAAGCTGCGGTACTGGGCTTCGATGTGGGCGCGGGAGTACACGTAAGTGGGGGTGCCAAAGCGCTCGGCGATGGCGGACAGGGCTACGCCTTCCGCGAACAGCTCGCCGTTGCGGTAGTTAAAAGCGTCCATGGAGTTCCCTTAGTAAGAGTCGTGCTTGTGCGCTTTGGTTTGCGACGATTGCGCCTGTTCGTTCGGGTCTTTGCTGTCATCGGGCAGGTACAGCGGGCCTTTTTGACCACAGGCACTAACGAGGCAGGCGACCGCGACGAGCGCAGCTAAGGAAGAGATCAGGCGCTTCATGGCGAAATCCTTGAATAGGCATTAATTGCGCCCGAGTATACCCACCACCCGCCAGCTTGCCTATGCGATGAAATACCCGTCCGGCGGGGCTTTGCCGAGTTGGCCGTGAATTAGACTACGTTGATTGAGGATATTTCATGCGGCTGCCGGTGATGAAATCGGTATCCTTTGCAATCCTCAAGGCGCGCCCGTATCGTGCGCCGCCTGAGCAGAACCAGACACTTTTCGAGGTTGCCACAATGAGTTTGACCGAAGCCCGTTTTCACGACCTGGTGGATGCCACCCAGCAAGCGTTGGAAGATATTTTCGACGACAGCGGCCTGGACGTGGACCTGGAAAACTCGGCCGGTGTGCTGACCGTCAAGTTCGAAAACGGCACCCAACTGATTTTCAGTCGTCAGGAACCCCTGCGCCAGCTGTGGCTGGCCGCGCGCTCCGGTGGTTTTCACTTTGACTACGACCAAGAAGAAAAGCGCTGGGCCAACGACACCAGCGACGAGCTGCTCAGCGAAATGCTGGCGCGCATCACCCTGGAACAAGCCGGCGTCGAGCTGGATTTCGACGAGATCTGAGCCGTGACCGAGCCCGTCGCCCCGCGCCCGCCCAAGCCGCTGTTCAGTAACGTGAGCCCGGCGGTGCCGTCACCTTGTGTCAGTTTGTGTCGGCTGGATGAACACAGAGTCTGCCTGGGGTGCTTCCGGCACGTTGAAGACATCCGCGAATGGCGCTCGGCGGACGATCAGCGCCGCCGTGTGATCGTGGCCCAGGCCGCAGAGCGCAAGGCCTGCGTCTGAGGTCGTCTTGTTTATTTATTGCGCTGTGGTAGTGTCCGGTTACGCCTCAACTCATCGAGGTCTGTGAGAACCCCGCCTTTTCCTGGCGGGGTTTTGCTTTTTTTGTGCAGAAAAAAGGAGTCTGCCTGAATCATGACCACCGCACCGTCCATCATTCTCACCCGCCTTGACGTGCAGCGCCTGGAGCAACTGATCGACCGCCTGGGCGATGACGCTCCCGGTGTCCTGGCGTTGCAAGCCGAAATCGACCGCGCCGAAGACGTGGTCGGCCACGAGGAAGTACCTGCGGGTGTCGTGACCATGAACTCCAGCGTCCATTGCCGCGAGCAAAGCAGCGGCAAGGACTACCACCTGACGCTGGTGTACCCCAAGCACGCAAATGCCGATGAAGGCAAAGTCTCGATCCTGGCCCCGGTGGGCAGCGCACTGCTGGGCCTGCAGGTTGGCCAGCACATCGACTGGCCAGCGCCGGGTGGCAAAACGCTGAAGCTGCAATTGCTCAGTGTGGATGGCCAGCCGAAAGACGGCGGCGACTTCCCGCTTTAAATCTGCGCCAGCGCGGCGTTGAGCGCCTGTTCCAGCTCGGCCTTGTAGCGCAGGTACAGATTGCTAGGGCTCTGCACATCGCCGAGCAGGCCGGACAGGTCCAGGTCGGTGATGTAGCAGCGGTAGCGCTCGGTTTCCCGGCGTTGCCCGACGATTTCCCGGGCGACCACGGCAAACAGCTGGTCGCCAAATTCCAGCTCGGAAAACTCGCGCTGATTGCAATACAGCGTGATGCCCACCAGCCCTGCCGCGGCTTTGCCGATGATCGCCTGCACATCGTAGAACGGCTTGTTGGCCGGGGTTTGCGGGGCGGGGCGCGGTTCGGCTCGGCGCACGCGACCGCTGCCCGACGGCAATAGCTGGTAATACAGAGTCTGCACCCCGCCCAACGGCTGGTGCGGGTCCAGCGGCGACAGCGCTTCGCGGCGGTAAATGATCGATTGAAGGAAACGCTGCAACGGCACCAGCAGGCTGTGTTCGTCGTGAAACGGCAGCCGTTGTTGCCACAGGGCGTTGAACTCATCGAGCACGTACAGCTCGGCAAACGCCTCGTTGATCCGATAAAACACCTGCACGCAATCGGGCAGGCCCATCGGCAGCAGCAGCGCCAGGTCGTGGTCTTCCAGGGCCATGGCGTCCAGGTGCAGCGGGCTGTAACTGGCCAGTTCTTCGCTGAGGTAGGCGATCAACGCGTCCTGGGTCGCCAGGGGCACATGGTTGGCTTGGCCGGGCGTCAATTCCATCACGTGATAGTGCTGCTGCACTTGCAGCAGGTAGCGGTGATTGGCCTGGCCCAGCAGCAGGTTTTGCACCGTGTCGAAGATTTCTTCCACGCGCCGGGCAATGAACTGCGCACGGTTGTGGCAGAAACAGCGCACCTTCAGCCGCGGCAGGTGGTTGGGGGGCAGTTGGTTGAGGTAGTCGCGCAGGCAGTCGAGCAGGGCGTAGGGGCCGTCGTAGCGGCTGGTCAGCACCTCGTTCCAGCTGTTGAGCGTGACCTGGTCCAGGGTCAGCACCAGGTTTTCGCGCACGCCCGCGTAACTCAGGGAGTCGGTGCGCTCGGTGGTCATCAGGATGTTGAGGTCGCGATGATGCTTGAGCGGGTCGATGCCCACGTTGACCAGAATCAGTACCTCTTCGGGCACTGGCTGGCGCAGCAGCGCTTCCTCATCCACGCTTGCCAGCGGCAGGCTGATGGTGTGTTGCAGGCTGCCCAGCAGGTTGAACAGCTCGAATTCGGTCATGTCGCTGGTGCCGGGGTGCAAGGCCAGGCGGGTGCTGCTGTCGATCACGCCGTTGCGATGGCACCAGGTGAGCATTTCCAGCAGGTCGCGGCTGCGCTTGATCGGCGCGAAGTGCTCCCATTCCAGGGCCGTGAGGCTGCCGTTGTACAGGCCCCAGTGGTGCTGGCCCGGCTCTTTGCGGTTGGGCGATTGCACCAGGGTCAGGGTGTCTTCGGCCAAGTCCGGGGCAATGCCCGGGTTGATGAACTCGACCTTGCCGGCCTTGCGCTCAAAGGCCGCGTACAGGCGCCGGCCCAACACGTTGAGGTCGCGCTTGTTGATCAGGCTGACGGTCTGCTCGGTGCGGGCAAACTGGGTCAGGAAGCGATAGCTGTAGTTGAGCTCGTTGACCAGCGCGCGCCGTTCGGAGGCCACCTGGCGCACTTTCCACTGGCTGCGGCTGTCCAGCAGGGCCAACTGGCGCTGGTCCCAGCCCCATTCGTTGGCCAGTCGCTCCAGCAGCAGGCGCTGCCAGCTGGCGCCGCGCTGGCCGGTGGTGAGTTTGCGATTGACCTTCAGGTACAGGCTGCGCCGCACCAGTTCCAGGCGTTCGGGTTCATTGCGGGCCTTGAGGTATTCCTCGATCCGGCGGTACACCACGATGTACGGGTCCAGCTCGTCCAGGTTCACCTGGTTGGCGAACACCGCGCGCTTGAAGCGCAGGCTCAGGCATTGCACGTGCGGGTGTTCGCTGGCGTACACCTCGGTCAGCAGGAGTTTTAGCACCGATTTGTAGGGCGATTCGATGCCCTTGAACAGTTGCCACAGGCCTGCACCGATGAATTCGCCGGGCGGGATGTGGGCCAAGTGGCCAAGGTCCAGGGTTTCGTCGGCGGGGATGAACCGTTTGGAAATCAGCGCGTGGGTGAACTCGGCGTAACGGGTTTCTTCGTACACCGGCACCATCCACCAGATCGGCGTGCGCCCGGCGAGCCAGATGGCGGTGCGATAGAACTCGTCCAGCAACAGGTAATGCTGGCTGGTGCCGCAGTCTTCGGAACTCAACTGGGCGTCGCGCTCGCCGAGCACGAACCGCGTCGGTTCGATCAGAAAAAAATGCGCCTCGGCGCCCATGGTCAGGGCCCAGGCCTCCAGCAATTGGCATTTCTTGCGCAGCTCGGCCAGTTCGTTGTCGCCCAGGTCGGCGGCGTGGCAGACCCACACGTCCATGTCGCTCTGATCCGCCTGGGCCAGGGTGCCCAGGCTGCCCATCAGGAACAGGCCGTGGATCGGCGTGGGCGGGTTCCCGCGCCGGGGTTTGTAGGAAAAGGTGCGGGTCAACCGCTGAGCGTCGGTCAAGGCTTGGGCGTCGGGCTCGAAATTCGACAGCCCGGCCGGGGTGCTGCCCGACACATAGCCGGGCAGCAACGGGTGATTGACGTGAAAAAACAGCGGCAACAGCGTGAGCACGCTTTGTTGGCGCGGGGTCAGGCCTTCCAGTGCCCGGGCCATGCGGCCTTCGTTCAGGGCCATGAATCGCGCGCGCAACCGGGCCAGCACCTTGCGGTCGATGCCTTCGTCCAGGTCGGGGCGTATTTCATGGGTGAGGGGCATGTCGAACTCGTTGGCTTGCAGGGCCCGACATGGGCGGCCGCGTAGGAGTTTACAGCCAGTAGCGTAGGACGTTTAGAGGGAATTTGTTTTTGACGTCAAAATTTTATCACTGGCACACAGAGGCCCGCGAAATCCCCGGAACAGGGACCCCGTGGGCGATACGGTGTGTCAGGCGGCTTCGGTTTGCGTGGACAGAATAGTCAGCAGGCTTTGTGCGTGTTCGGCGGCGTCCCGACCGAGGCTGGTCAGGTAGCCTCCGTCTGGCTGGGTGATCAATTCTTTGTCGAACAGGCGATGGGCAGCCGCGATGGCAGAAGGAGCGGCGGTCTGATGAACCTTCAGGCCTTCCTGGGAGCTGCCCAGGTTAAACAGTGCAAGGATTTCCAGTTCGGCAACCAACTCAGGGGTATACGACATAAGGACTCCAGACTTTCTAGGAATTGTTAGGCGCAAGCAGTCCATAAGGTGGACCCACTTTGCCGAGCTGTCCAGTCAGACGTAGTCGGTGCTTATGGCTTTTCCGGTGGCAGCTCGGGCAGGGCGCGCAAGGCGGTTTCGTACCATTGGGTGTCGAACGCGCGGTCTTCTTCAAGCAGGGCGTCGATTTCGATGGCGAGCACATGGGCCATCATGTTCAGGATGTCGTCGCGCTCGTAACCCACCAGGGTCAGCTTGTTGAACGTGGCTTTGGCCGCAGGCGGGTTGTCGCTTTCGATCTGGTTTTCGATCGCGTCGATCAAGGTGGTTTCGGTGAAGGCTTCTTCGTCGTTGTCGATGTCGGTTGGCTCGCTCATGGCGGGGCTCCTGAAGGAAAGGGTGCCAGTCTACGCCCATTCAGCACACTGATGGCGCTGGCCAGATCCCGCCGTGCGTTCTATAACTGGCCCCTGCCAACCCCTCGTCCGGCCAGGAGGCACGTGATGCTCAAACTTTATGGTTTTTCGGTCAGCAACTACTACAACATGGTCAAGCTGGCGCTGCTGGAGAAAGGATTGCCCTTTGAAGAGGTCCCGTTTTACGCGGGCCAGACCGCCGAAGTGTTGGCGGTGAGCCCTCGTGGCAAAGTGCCGGTGCTGGGCGTCGGTCAGGGTTTTATCAATGAAACCAGCGTGATCCTCGAATACCTTGAGCAGACTCAGGAAGGGCCGTCACTGCTGCCGGGCGATCCCTTCCAGCGTGCCCAGGTGCTGGCGCTGTGCCGGGAAATCGAGCTGTACATTGAGCTGCCCGCGCGGGCGTGCTTTGCCGAGGCGTTTTTTGGCATGCAGGTGCCCGAGGCGATCAAGGACAAATCCAGGACTGAATTGCTGCTGGGCATCGGTGCCTTGAAGCGGCACGGCAGGTTTGCGCCCTATGTGGCGGGGGAGCGTTTTACCCTGGCAGACCTGTACTTCATGTACAGCGTGGACAACGCGTGCGGCGTGGCCCGAAACCTGTTGAGCTGGACCTGTTAGCCGAGCTGCCAGCGGCCAAGGCGCTGCTCGAGCGCTTGCACGCGTTGCCTAATGCCCGGCGAGTAGCGGCAGACAAGGACGCGGCGATGCCGGCGTTCATGGCGATGATTGCGGCCAAGAAGTAGGCAGGCCAGCGTCACCTGGCTTGCCTGCGAGGCGTTTTAGCGGCTGGCCAGCAGTGCCTGGCCGCGCACCACGGCGGCCTTGACCTGCGCCGGTGCGGTGCCGCCCACGTGGTTGCGAGCGTTTACCGAGCCTTCCAGGGTCAGTACGGCGAACACGTCCTGCTCGATCTGGTCGCTGAATGTGCGCAGTTCTTCCAGGCTCATTTCGGCAAGGTCCTTGCCGGTGTCCACGCCGTATTTCACGGCGTGGCCGACGATTTCGTGGCAGTCACGGAACGGCAGGCCACGACGCACCAGGTAGTCGGCCAGGTCGGTCGCGGTGGAGAACCCGCGCAGCGCCGCTTCACGCATGATGGCGTGCTTGGGCTTGATCGCCGGGATCATGTCGGCAAACGCACGCAGCGAGTCGCGCAGCGTGTCGGCGGCGTCGAACAGCGGCTCTTTGTCTTCCTGGTTGTCCTTGTTGTAGGCCAACGGCTGGCCTTTCATCAGGGTCAGCAGGCCCATCAGTGCGCCAAACACCCGGCCGCTCTTGCCGCGAACCAGCTCCGGCACGTCGGGGTTTTTCTTTTGCGGCATGATCGAGCTGCCGGTGCAGAAGCGGTCCGGCAGGTCGATGAACTGGAATTGCGCGCTGGTCCACAGCACCAACTCTTCGGAGAAACGCGACAGGTGCATCATCGCAATGCTGGCGGCGGCGCAGAATTCGATGGCGAAGTCACGGTCCGAGACATTGTCCAGCGAGTTGCCGCCCACGGCGTCGAAACCCAGCAGTTGTGCGGTGTAGTCGCGGTCGATCGGGTACGTGGTGCCCGCCAGCGCGGCGCTGCCCAGCGGCATGCGGTTGGTGCGTTTGCGGCAGTCCACCAGGCGCTCGTAGTCACGGCTGAGCATTTCGAACCAGGCCAGCAGATGGTGGCCGAACGTGACCGGCTGCGCGGTTTGCAGGTGGGTGAAGCCGGGCATGATGGTGCCGGACTCGCGCTCGGCTTGCTCCAGCAGGCCTTTTTGCAGGCGGGTGATCTCGGCCAGGATCAGGTCGATTTCGTCGCGCAGCCACAGGCGGATGTCGGTGGCCACCTGGTCGTTACGGCTGCGGCCGGTGTGCAGCTTTTTGCCGGTCACGCCGATGCGGTCGGTGAGGCGAGCCTCGATGTTCATGTGCACGTCTTCCAGGTCGACGCGCCAGTCAAAGGTGCCGGCTTCGATTTCGCCCTGGATGGTAGTCAGGCCGTCAATGATGCTGTCGCGCTCGGCGTCGGTCAGCACGCCGACCTTGGCCAGCATCGTGGCGTGGGCGATGGAGCCCATGATGTCGTGGCGGTACAGGCGCTGGTCGAAAGTGACGGAGGCGGTGAAGCGGGCGACGAAGGCGTCGACGGGTTCGCTGAAGCGGCCGCCCCAGGACTGGTTGGTCTTGTCGGTGCTCATGAATGTGCTCGTGATGGGCTGGAAAGAGGCGTGAAAGTGTGGCGCCGATCATAACAGGGTTGCCCTGGGAGGCGATGGAACGGCGGTCGGGCATTTTTATTTGTTTGCGAAGTGGCCAAGTGCCTTGCCGCCGACCGCGTGCAGGACGAGACTTGAGGGCAGGAGGTTTAAAGCGGCGAGCCCTTGAGGTAATAAAGTGGGGTTAATTGGAACGATATTTGTCAATTGAGCAATATCGTCTTCGTGAGCGTCTACAGTTGCACTGATAGAGCGTTGCTCGGTGCACCAATGCCGGGCCGTGCGGTCGAACTCCAGGCTATTCATTTGTAGAGGGGGGTGTTCGTATTGTGTATCAGCAAACCCTACGACGATGTCCGAGGGCAGCAGGCCTCTGGCACGATTGAACAGGTCCGGGTAAATATTGGTGCCGCTTTTGGGGCACTTTTTGCCGCTTGCGCCAGTCTTAGCGTGGATCGCCGTGACGTAAGTCACCGCACCTGTCTACGCTATCCTTGTGCGAGACTCACGCAGGAATCCAGCGCAATATGAATGTCCTGATCGTTGATGACGAACCCCAAGCCCGCGAGCGGCTGACCCGATTGGTCGGCGAACTCGAGGGGTACACAGTCCTTGAGCCCAGCGCCACCAGTGGCGAGGAAGCCCTGGCCTTGATCGACAGCCTCAAGCCGGATGTCGTGTTACTCGATATCCGCATGCCCGGCCTTGACGGCTTGCAGGTGGCGGCCCGCTTGAGCGAGCGAGAATCACCGCCTGCGGTGGTGTTGTGCGTCGGGCAAGACGAATTTTCCCTCGAGGCCCTTGAAGCCAGCGGCGCGAGCTTTGTGGTCAAGCCTGCGAGCGCGGACGCCCTGTTGCGTGCGGTCAAAAAGGCCGAGCGGCCCAACCGCGTGCAACTCGCGGCCTTGACCCTGCCCGCGGCGCAAAGCGGCAACGGCCCGCGCAGCCATATCAGTGCACGTACCCGCAAAGGCATCGAGCTGATTCCGCTGGACCAGGTGGTCTACTTCATTGCCGATCACAAGTACGTGACCTTGCGCCATGAGGCTGGTGAGGTGCTGCTCGATGAGCCCCTCAAGGCACTTGAAGACGAATTCGGCGACCGCTTTGTACGCATCCACCGCAACGCCCTGGTGGCCCGCGAGCGTATCGAAAAGTTGCAGCGCACCCCGCTTGGGCACTTTCAGCTGTACCTCAAGGGGCTCAATGGCGACGCCCTGATCGTCAGCCGGCGCCATGTCGCCGGCGTGCGCAAGATGATGCAGCAGCTCTAGCCCGTGGGCGGGGCGGCTCGCGTCTCTGGTCCCGATGCGATAGGGCCAGGCAGGCCCTTGCGATTACTGATTCAAATCAAAGCGCATTGACCTGAGCTGTTATGATCTGCCGTCTCTATATCAGTACGGGTTGATCCATGTCCTCTCGCGAAATTCGCATTGCCACCCGCAAAAGCGCCCTGGCCCTGTGGCAGGCCGAATACGTCAAGGCACGCCTGGAGCAGGCCCACCCCGGCCTTACAGTGTCGTTGGTGCCGATGGTCAGTCGCGGCGACAAGTTGCTTGATTCACCACTGTCGAAAATCGGCGGCAAAGGCTTGTTCGTCAAGGAGCTGGAAAACGCTCTGCTGGAAAACGAAGCCGACATCGCTGTGCACGCAATGAAAGATGTGCCGATGGACTTTCCCGAAGGCCTGGGCCTGTTCTGCATCTGCGAGCGTGAAGACCCGCGTGACGTGTTTGTGTCCAACACCTACGCGTCGCTCGAAGAACTGCCGCAGGGCAGCATCGTGGGCACTTCAAGCCTGCGGCGCCAGGCGCAACTGCTGACCCGTCGCCCGGACCTGCAAATCCGCTTCCTGCGGGGCAACGTCAACACGCGGCTGGCCAAGTTGGACGCGGGCGAATATGACGCCATTATCCTTGCGGCGGCCGGTCTTATCCGCCTGGGCTTTGAAGACCGCATCACCTCGGCGATCAGCGTCGAAGACAGTTTGCCAGCGGGCGGCCAGGGCGCGGTCGGCATCGAGTGCCGCACCGCAGACCACGAAATTCACGCCTTGCTCAAGCCGCTGGACCACCACGACACCGACACCCGTGTGACTGCCGAACGTGCCCTTAACAAGCGCCTCAACGGCGGGTGCCAGGTGCCGATCGCCTGTTACGCGGTGCTTGAGGGTGAAAACCTCTGGCTGCGCGGCCTGGTGGGTGACCCGCAGGGCGGTCTGCTCCTCACCGCCGAGCGCCGCGCGCCGCGTGGCGAGGCGGTCAGCCTGGGTATTATGGTAGCTGAAGAACTGCTGGCAAAAGGCGCCGGCGCCATCTTGCAAAAAGTCTACGGCGAGGCTGGCCCGCAGTGACGGGCTGGCGTGTGCTGTTGACGCGGCCCGCCGAGGAATCGGCGGCGCTGGCGGCCACCTTGGCCGACGCTGGCATCTTCAGCAGCAGCCTGCCGTTGCTGGGCATCGAAGCATTGCCCACCACGGCCGAGCAGCACGCCACGTTTCGCGACCTGGACCGCTACTGTGCAGTCATCGTGGTGAGCAAACCTGCGGCGCGGCAGTGCGTGCAACTGCTGGCCCAACACTGGCCGCAACCGCCCGGGTTGTCGTGGTTCAGCGTCGGCGCCGCGACGGCTCAGGTGCTGGCGGATCATGGGCTGGACGTCCGCTACCCGCCCCAGGCCGATGACAGTGAAGCCTTGCTTGAACTGCCCGCCTTGCGCGAGGCTATCGCGCGGCCCAATGCCCGGGTGCTGATCCTGCGGGGTGAAGGTGGCCGGGGCCTGCTGGCAGAGCGTTTACGCCAGAGAGGTGCTAGTGTCGACTACCTGGAACTGTACCGGCGATTTATGCCCGAATACGCCCCGGCAGCGCTGAGCCAACGCATAAACGTGGAACGCTTGAACGGCCTGGTGGTCAGCAGTGGGCAGGGTTTTTTTCACCTGCACGCCCTGGCGGGTGCCGACTGGCCCCAAGTGGCACGGTTGCCGCTGTTCGTGCCCAGCCCGCGAGTGGCCGAGATAGCGCGGGCGGCGGGTGCGCAAACTGTTGTGGATTGTCGCGGCGCGAATGCCGCGGCTTTGTTAGTGGCGCTACGGAGTCATACCGTTCCCACTCTCTGATACGCGAAGGATGGATACGTGAGCGAAACAGCCTTGCCTAAAGATGAAGCTCAGCCCGCGCTTGATGCGCCGCGTGAGACACCTGCCCCCGCTCCACGCCGGGGTAATGGCCTGGCCATCGTGGCCTTGCTGCTCGGCGCCGCAGGTGTTGCGGCCGGTGGTTGGGGGATCTGGCAGGTCCGCGCGCTGCAAGCCAGCAGCCAGCAACAGTCGAGTCAGGTGCAAACCCTGGACGACCAATCCCAGAGCCTCAAGCAGGGCCAGCAACAACTGGCCACGCGCCTGGGCCAGTTACCGGGGGCTGACGAGCTGGAAGAGCGTCGTCGCCTGGTCGCGCAGTTGCAGGGCGACCAACAGCGCCTGAGCCAGCGCCTGGAAACCGTGCTGGGCGCCAGCCGCCAGGATTGGCGCCTGGCCGAAGCCGAACACTTGATTCGTCTGGCGAGCTTGCGCTTGTCGGCGTTGCAAGACATCAACAGCGCGCTGGCACTGGTCCAGGGCGCAGACGAGATCCTGCGTGAACAAAGTGATCCGGGTGCCTATGCCGCCCGCGAGCAATTGGCCAAAAGCCTTGTCGCGCTGCGCAGCCTCGAGCAACCGGACCGCACCGGGTTGTACCTGGAATTGGCCGCCCTGCGCGACCAGGTGGTGCAGTTGGCGGCCGTCGCGCCGGAGTACCAGCTGACGGAGGCCGCGAGCGAAGGGCGCCCGACCACCGACACCGACAACCGCTGGAGCCAATGGTGGGCGCAGATCTCCCGCTATTTCCGCATCGACTTCAACCCGGACGACAACATCCGCCCATTGCTGGCAGGCCAGGGTCTGAACCAGGTGCGCCTGGCCTTGAGCCTGACGCTCGAGCAGGCACAATGGGCGGCGCTCAATGGCGAGTCTGCGGTGTACAGCCGCTCGTTGAGCGAAGCGCGCAGCGTGCTGCAAGACAACTTCAACCAGGACAACCCGCAAAGCAAAGCCATGCTGGCCCGTATCGGCGAGCTTGAGCCCAAGGCCGTTTCGGTGGTGACGCCGGATTTGGCCGCCAGCCTAGCGGCCGTGCAGGCGTACCTTGACCGTCGCCACTTGTCTGCGGACGAAGCCAAGGCTTCCGCTGGCAAACCGGCGGCCCAGGAATAAAGCCTATGAAGCGTTTCTACGTGATTCTGGTGCTGGCAATTGCGATCGCCCTGGCGCTGGGCGTGGGTATTTCGAAGCACACAGGCTACGTGTTGATCACCTATCCCCATGTGCTCAATTACGAGTCGGGGTTGTGGTCGTCGCTGGTGGGGTTGTTTGTCGTCGGCCTGGCGATCTACCTGGTTCGCGTGCTGCTGGGTTTGGTGATGGCGTCTACCGGCGTGGTCAACCCGTGGTCGCGGCGTAACCGCAGCCGACGTGTGCAGATCGCGATCGAGCAAGGCCAGATGGACCTTGCCGAAGGGCGCTGGGCCAGTGCCGAGCGTCACTTGCACCGTGCCGCCGAGGCGGAGCGCCAGCCGCTGTTGTACTACCTCGGCGCTGCCCGTGCGGCCAATGAACTTGGGCGCTATGAAGCGTCCGATGGCCTCCTGGAGCGTGCGTTGGAGCGCCAGCCCCAGGCGGAACTGGCGATTGCCCTGAGCCATGCGCAACTGCAGATGGACCGTGGCGACACTGATGCGGCGCTGATTACCTTGCAGGCCATGCATGAGCGTCACCCGCACAACGTTCAGGTCTTGCGCCAATTGCAGCGCCTGCACCAGCAGCGGGGCGACTGGTCTTCGGTGATTCGCTTGTTGCCCGAGTTGCGCAAGGACAAAGTCCTGCCGGCCGCCGAGCTGGCTGACCTGGAGCGCCGCGCCTGGGGCGAAAACCTGAGTTTGGCCGTGCAGCGTGAAACGCACGGCGAGGCTGGCCAGCAGTCGCTGGAGCGGGCCTGGCAGCAGTTGACCAGCGCCCAGCGCCAGGAGCCGCAACTGGTGCTGGCCTACGCCGAACAGCTGCGCCAGCTGGGCGCCGATGCCCAAGGCGAAGAAGTGCTGCGGGGCGCGATCAAGCGTGAGTACGACAGCCACCTGATCAGGCTCTATGGCCTGCTGCGCGGCAGCGACCCGGCCAAACAGTTGAAGTTTGCCGAGGGCTGGCTCAAGGACCACTTGGACGATGCCAGCCTGCTGCTGACCTTGGGCCGCCTGTGCCTGCAAAACAGCCTGTGGGGTAAGGCCCGGGACTACCTGGAAAGCAGCTTGCAGGTACAGCGCAACCCCGAAGCCTGCGCCGAGCTGGCGCGCCTGTTGGCCCAACTGGGCGACACCGAGCGCAGCAACCAGTTGTTCCAGGAAGGCCTGGGGTTGCTGGACAAGCGTTTGCTGGCGTCGCCGTTGCCCGTACCTGCCCGGGCGTAATGTGGGAAATATCACAGCGGTTGGCTCGGAATTGTCCACAGCCAGCCGCTGAATACCGCTCGATAACCTGATGCAGAGAGGGTCGCAGCAAAGTCCTACGCGCTATTTCGCTTATTCCTCCCGTTCTTTACGGGATATCCCTATGATCTCGCGGAATCGTCTGCTGCAACGCGTATTGAAAGGGGTAAGGCGTTTCCTCTACCGTAGCCACCTGTCTTTTGCGTTGCGGATAAACAATGTCCTTGGCCCCTTCACGTTCCTTGTTCCTCCTGGCATTCATGGCGGGTGCGCTGACATTGGGCGCCTCCTTTTACCTGGAGTACGGGGTTCTCTTGCGCCCTTGTTTCCTGTGCCTGGTGCAACGCGGCCTGCTGGCTGCCTTCACGCTTATCAACCTGGTCGCGGCCATTCACGGGCCCGCGCGATCCGGCATTTACCTGTATTGGCTGGCCAGCATGGGGTGCGCGCTGCTGGGCGCCATTACCGCGATACGCCAAGTACTGCTGCAAAATATCCCGCCCGACCAAGTGCCTGACTGCTGGCCCAGCCTGCAATACATGATCGAACACCTGCCGCTGCAAGAAGCATTGAAACCGATATTCAAGGGCACCGTCGACTGCGTGGAAATCAACTGGACGCTGTTCGACCTGAGCCTGCCGGAGTGGAGCCTGTTGTTCTTTATCGCGATGCTTATCCTGGGGGCCACGCAGTTTTCGCGCGTATTTCTGAGCCAGCCGTTGCCATGGGTGAGGCAGTGAAAGGGCTTGGAAAGTTGTAGGAAAGGATTAAACACTTGTATGAACTTTCTCTGGTGCGTACCTTGATGCCATAGTCATGCGGGCATAATCTGGCCCGCACGCGTTATCGAAAGAGACTGTTTGATGCGGCTTTGTCCGGTTGCTGCTTTGTTCTTGAAGTGTTGCACGGGCAGGGTGGCCCGGCCCCAATAGGGAAGAGAGATCATCATGCTGGAAAGTTGTCAGAATGCTCAGGAACGTTGGGGTGGTGTGCACAAGCTGATCGATGGCTGGTTGAAAGCACGTCAGGAATTGGTTCGGGCCTTCGACGCACTGGGCGCCAAGCCGCAAGCGCTGGCCGAAAACCGCAAACCCTTGCAGGAGTTTTGTGGCGTGCTGGTGGACTATGTGTCTGCGGGGCACTTTGGGATCTACGAGCAACTGACCAAGGAAGCCGAGGCTTTCGACGATCAGCGTGGCCTGGAGCTGGCCGAAACGATCTACCCGCGCATCGACGTCATCACCGAGAAGCTGCTGGCCTTCAATGACCTGTGCGACGCCGGCCAGTGTGTTGCCGAAAAATTCAAGGAGCTGGGTGGCCTGCTCCACGAGCGTTTCGAGCTGGAAGACTGCCTGATCGAAGTGCTGCACAACGCGCACAAAGAAGAGTCTGCCGCTCAGGTTTGATCGGCGGTGCAAGGCAAAAAAACGGTGCGCATGGCGCGCCGTTTTTTGTGGGCGTCAGGCGCCGGTGCCGAGCAATTCAATCTCGAACACCAGCGGTGTATACGGCTGGATCAACTCACCTGCGCCCTCGGCACCGTAGGCCTGGGCCGATGGAATCACCAGGCGCCATTTCGCGCCCACCGGCATTTGCTGCAACGCGGTCTGCCAGCCACTGATCACGCTGTCCAGACGAAACCATTGGGGCTGTGTGCTCTGATCAAAGATCGTCCCGTCGGGCAGGCGCCCTACGTATTTCACCTGGACCCGCTCATTGGCCGCCGGCTTTTTTCCGGTGCCGGGTGCCAGCTCGCTCACCAGAATGCCACCGGCCAATTCGCGCACACCGCTCTTGGCTTTTTCCGAGGCAAGAAAGTGTTGTTCGGCGGCGAGTGATTTTTCACTTTGCGGCGTTGAATCGTCCGGTGTGTTCTGCGCTTCGTGTTGGGCAAGCACCTCTTGAATGCGTGCGTCATCGAGGGCGAGCGGCTTGCCTTGATAGGCTTGTTTCAGGCCGTCGAGGAGTGCCTGGATCTCAAGGTCGGGCACCTCTTGGTGCAGGCGTTCACCCAGGCTTGCGCCCAGGCTGTAGGCCAGGTCGTGACGGTCTTTGTCGGGGGATGGTTCGCTCGCATTGGCGGCGCAGATCGCCAGGCTCAATGCTAAAAAAAGGTAACGCGGCATGGGCGTTCTCCAACCGAAAGTGCGACGGATTATGCCAGCGTGAAGGCTTAAAAAGTGGAGAGGTTTTTCGTTATATCGATAAGAAATTCTGTGCGCTGCAACGCATCGTCTTCGATACTGTCAACATGCCCTAGCGGCGGTAAGAGCAGAGGGCTAGTATGAGCCGCACCCACGTCAGCCAGGAGGTAAACCATGTCGGCCAAACAGAAGCCTGTAAATACTCCGTTGCATTTGCTCCAACAGCTCTCGGGCAGCCTGCTCGAGCATTTGGAAAACGCTTGTTCCCAAGCCTTGGCTGATGCTGAGAAGTTGCTCGCCAAGCTGGAAAAACAACGCGGCAAAGCTCAAGAAAAACTGCACAAGTCCCGCACCAAACTGCAAGACGCCGCGACTGCTGGCAAAGCCAAGGCACAAGCCAAAGCCAAGAGCGGTGTGAAGGAACTTGAAGACCTGCTCGTTGCGCTTCAGGGTCGCCAATCCGAAACCCGCGCCTACATTCTGCAACTCAAGCGCGATGCCCAGGAAAGCCTGAAACTGGCCCAAGGCGTTGGTCGTGTGAAAGACGCCGTGGGCAAATTGTTGAGCACACGTGCTCCGGTCAAAGCCGCCGCTTCCAGCACCGCAAAAAAACCTGCGAGCAAAGCGGTTGCAGCGAAGGCGCCAGCCAAAGCCGCGGCTAAACCTGCCGCCAAAGCACCGGCAAAACCGGCTGCAAAACCGGCCGCTAAACCTGCTGCTGCCAAACCCGCAGCCAAGCCAGCCGCCGCAAAACCTGCTGCCAAGGCTGCTGCAAAACCGGTCGCAAAAACCGCCGCTGCCAAACCCGCAGCCAAGCCAGTTGCTGCTAAGCCAGCCACCAAGGCAGCTGCAAAACCGGCCGCAAAAACCGCCGCTGCCAAACCCGCAGCCAAGCCAGTTGCTGCTAAGCCAGCCACCAAGCCTGCTGCAAAACCTGCCGCTAAACCGGTTGCTGCAAAACCAGCCGCCAAACCTGCCGCTGCCAAACCGGCTGCAAAACCCGCGGCCAAACCTGCTGCTGCCAAACCAGCCGTAGCCAAGCCAGCGGCCGCTAAACCGGCTGCACCTGCTGCTGCACCTGCTGCCACCGCTCCGGCCAGCAGCACGCCTGCCCCGGCAGCACCAAGCGTCACCCCAACCAGCGCTTCTTAAGTGCCGGTGGCCGCGACGCGTAGCTGATGCAGCGCGTCGCGGTCGAGGTTGGCGGCTTCGCTCGCCAGTCCTTCAAGCCACGTCCCTGGCGCCGTCGCGTCATCTGTCGGCCATGTCTGTGCCAGCTGCTGCAGGCGTGACAACAATTGCCGCTCGGCTTCCAGTTCCAGAGCCTTGACCCGCTCGCGCAAAGCCCCCAGTTCCACATCCTGCTGCGCCATGTCACGCCACTGCGTGCGTACCTTGCGCAAAGGCTCCACCACCGCGTGCTGCCAAGGCCGCGCAAGCTGTCGCAAGGCCTCAAACCGCGCAGGCTCTGGCGCCACGCCGCGTTGCTCCAACCATAATCCGCACAACAACAGGCATACATCGGCCCCGTGTTCCTGCAAGCGCAGGCACGTGCTCTCCACGCCCGGGCGGGCATAGATCGAGAGGGCGAAGCTCCACAGGTCAGCACACATATTCACACCCAAGCCAGCGGCCAACGAAGCTGGTAGACTCCGCCGCCATTATGATCCGACTTCAAAGCCTAACATTACAGCGTGGCCCGCAACGTCTCCTCGAAGACGCCGAGCTGACCCTGCACGCCGGTCACAAAGCCGGCCTGATCGGTGCCAATGGCGCCGGTAAATCCACGTTGTTCGCCTTGTTGCTGGGCGAGTTGACGCCCGATTCCGGGGACTGTCAGCTGCCCGCCGACTGGCGCATCGCCCATATGCGCCAGGAGATCGACACGCTCGAGCGCATCGCGATCGACTACGTGCTCGACGGCGACCTGCGCCTGCGTCAGGTGCAACACGACCTGGCCGAAGCCGAAAAGGCTCAGGACGGCACCGCCCTGGCCCGCCTGCACGCCGAGTTGGACAGCGCCGACGGCTATACCGCCGATGCGCGTGCGCGCAAAATGCTCGCCGGCCTGGGGTTTGCCAACGAACAGATGGACCGCCCGGTCGCCGACTTCTCCGGCGGCTGGCGGATGCGCCTCAACCTGGCCCAGGCGCTGATGTGCCCCTCGGACCTGTTGCTGCTCGACGAACCCACCAACCACTTGGACCTCGATGCGATCCTGTGGCTGGAAGACTTCCTGAAAAGTTACCCGGGCACTTTGTTGCTGATCTCCCACGACCGGGATTTCCTCGACGCTGTGGTCGACAACATTGCCCACGTCGAACAGAAAAAAATCACCCTCTACCGCGGCGGCTACACCGCGTTCGAGCGCGCCCGTGCCGAGCGCCTGGCCCAGCAGCAACAGGCGTTCGAGAAGCAGCAGGCGCAGCGTGCGCACATGGAAAGCTACATCGCCCGCTTCAAGGCCCAGGCCACCAAGGCCCGTCAGGCGCAAAGCCGGATCAAGGCACTGGAGCGCATGGAAGAACTGTCGGCGGCCCACGTCGATTCGCCGTTCGACTTCGTGTTCCGCGAGTCGGTGAAAATCTCCAGCCCCCTGCTCAGCTTGTCCGACGCCCGTCTGGGGTATGGCGAGAAGACCGTCCTGGAGAAGGTCAAGCTGCAACTGACCCCCGGTGCACGCATCGGCCTGCTCGGCCCGAACGGCGCGGGTAAGTCGACGCTGATCAAGAACCTGTCGGGCGAATTGCAGCCGCTGTCCGGCCACCTGATGCGCGGTGAGAACCTGGTGGTGGGCTACTTTGCCCAGCATCAGTTGGACTCTCTGGACTCCAAGGCCAGCCCGCTGCTGCACCTGCAACGCCTGGCGCCGACCGAGCGTGAGCAAACGCTGCGCGACTTTCTTGGCGGTTTCGATTTTCGTGGCGCGCGCCTCGACGAGCCGGTGTTGAACTTCTCCGGCGGCGAAAAAGCCCGCCTGGCCCTGGCGCTGATCGCCTGGGGTCGACCCAACCTGCTGCTGCTCGACGAACCGACCAACCACCTCGACCTGGAAATGCGCCTGGCGCTGACCATGGCCTTGCAAGAGTTCAGCGGCGCGGTGCTGGTGGTGTCTCACGATCGGCACCTGCTCAAAAGCACCACCGACAACTTTCTGCTGGTGGCCGACGGCAAGGTCGATGAGTTCGACGGCGACCTCGACGACTACGCCCGCTGGCTCACCGACTACCGCCTGCGCCAGGCCCCGGTCAGCAACACGCCGGTCAACCCGGACAAGACCGACAAAAAGGCCCAGCGCCAGGCCGCCGCTGCGCTGCGCCAGCAACTGGCGCCGCACAAGCGCGAGGCCGACAAGCTGGAAGCCGAGCTGGGCAAGGTGCACGAGCGGCTGTCCAAGATAGAAGCCAGCCTGGGCGACAGTGCCGTGTACGAGGCCGCGCGCAAGGATGAACTGCGCGACCTGCTGGCCGAGCAAGCCAAGCTCAAGGTGCGCGAGGCGCAGTTGGAAGAAAGCTGGATGCACGCCCTCGAACTGCTCGAATCCATGCAGGCGGAGCTGGAGGCGCTGTCCTGATGGAAGCGCTGCAACTGCCGGTGCCGGCGCAATGGATCGCGCCGCTGTGGGTCGGTGTGCAAATTTTGTTGATCCTGCTGGGCGGCTACGTGGCCCAGCGTTTCGTCGCCAAATGCCTGAACCGCCTGGGTGAACGCTACCCGTTCCCGCCGCAACTGCTGATGCCCCTGCGCGGCGTGCTGCGCTGGCTGATCATGGGCAGCGCGCTGATCTTTGTGCTGGAGCGCCTGGGGGTTTCCGCCACGGTGCTGTGGACGGCGCTCTCGGGGTTTGTGGCGGTGGCGGCGGTGGCGTTTTTTGCCATGTGGTCGGTGCTGTCCAACCTGTTGTGCGCAATTTTGATCTTTACCGTAGGGCCTTTCCGCCTGGGCGATGTGGTCGAGCTGGTGGACACGGTGGAAAAACCAGGCGTGAAAGGCCGGGTGGTCGCGATCAACCTGCTTTACACCACGCTCATCGAAGTCGAAGAGGCGGGGACCGGCGGGGTAATGGTGCAGGTGCCCAACAGCCTGTTCTTCCAGCGCTCGGTGCGCCGCTGGCGCGGTAGCGATGGTTTCTCGGGCGACCGCTAGCATTCACATCCTGTAAAAATTTATAGCCATGACTCGACCGGCGGAGTTAGCTTAAGGCCTATCGGCAAACTCTCCCCCTGAGGTGTGCAATGGCGCTCGACACATGGCTGGCCTTTTTCCTGGCCAGCTGGATCATCAGTCTCTCTCCTGGCGCGGGCGCTATCGCCTCGATGTCCAGCGGCCTGCAATACGGTTTTCTGCGCGGTTACTGGAACGCCCTGGGCCTGCAATTGGGCCTGGCGCTGCAAATCGCAGTGGTGGCCGGTGGCCTGGGTGCGATTCTCGCCACCTCGTCCACCGCGTTCTATGCCATCAAATGGTTTGGCGTGGCGTACCTTGTTTACCTGGCCATCAAGCAATGGCGCGCACTGCCCGCCGACCTGGCAGGCGACGCATCGATCCGCCCTATCGGTAAGCCGTTGGCCATGATCTTCCGTGGGTTTTTGGTCAACGCCAGCAACCCCAAGGCTCTGGTGTTCATGCTGGCGGTGCTGCCGCAGTTCGTGAACCCGCAGGCGCCGCTGTTGGCTCAGTACCTGATTCTGGGCGCGACCATGATCAGCGTGGACATGATCGTGATGGCCGGCTACACCGGCCTGGCCGCTAAAGTGCTGCGTTTATTGCGTACGCCAAAACAGCAAAAACGCATGAACCGTACCTTCGCCGGGCTGTTCGTGGGCGCCGCCGGGTTCCTTGCCAGCCTGCACCGCGCCACCGCCTGACCCGCTGCGAACCAACCCTGTGAGCGCGGGCACACCGCCTCACAGGGTTTTTTATTGGCCCAATAAACCCGCTTTGGCTTGAGTCAGGCGGCGTAACGTTAAACAATGTATTACTTCTCGTTACCCTTTGGATTCATTCATGATCGCCCCTTTTCGTTTTCTCGCCGGGTTGATGTTGCCGGCGTTGATGTCGTGCAGCCTCAATGCGCTGGCGGCCACTGCAGAGGGCGCCCCGCAAGCCCTGCATTTACTGGATTACATTGGCGCGGACTACCCGCCAACGGTGGTGGCGGGAAAGGTGGTCGATGAGTCCGAATATCAGGAGCAGGTCGAATTTCTGGGGGTGTTGAAAGGCCTGGTGGCCGACTTGCCAGAAAAACCCGAACGTGCCGAGCTGGCAAGCGGTGTCGATCAATTGCTCGCAGCCGTCACCGCTCACGCCGACGGCGTTGCGGTGGCCAAACAGGCCCGGCAATTGGGCGCCCGGTTGGCAGTGGCTTATGAAGTGAGCCAGGCCCCGGCTATTACTCCCGACCCGACTCGCGGTGCGCCGCTGTACGCCCAGCATTGTTCGGTGTGCCATGGCGAGGCGGGGGCCGGTGATGGTCCTGCAAGCGTCGGCATGACGCCGCCGCCCGCCAACCTGCGCGATGCCACGCGCCTGGACCGTTTAAGCCTCTACGCGATCTACAACACCCTTGGGCTGGGGGTGGAGGGCACCGACATGCCGTCCTTCGCCGATCAGCTGGATGATCGTCAGCGCTGGGACCTGGCCACCTACATCGCGGGCTTCACCGCCGCTCCGGCGGCTGGCAAAGGCGAAAAGTCCTATAACCTCGCCGATCTTGCCCGTCAGACCCCCAACGAAGTACTTGCCGCCGAAGGCGTGCAGGCCGTCGCCACTTTCCGCGCCCAGCGTGCGCAACCGCCTCAAGTGAAGCGCGGACCGGCGCAATTGCTCGGCTACACCGCCGCCACCCTGGACAAGAGCCTCGCCGCGTTCCGCAACGGCGAGCACGAGCAGGCCTATGACCTGTCGGTGGCCGCTTACCTGGAAGGCTTCGAACTGGTCGAAAGCTCGCTGGACAACGTCGACGCCAATGTGCGCAAGGACACCGAAAAAGCCCTGATGGCCTACCGGCAGTCATTGCAGGACGGCTTGCCGATCGAGCAGGTCCAACAGCGCCTGGACCTGGCCAAAGGCAAGCTCACCGAGTCGGCCGGCCTGTTGGGCGGCGATGGCTTGAGCTGGTCGCTGAGCTACATTTCGGGCTTGCTGATCCTGCTGCGCGAAGGCCTGGAAGCCATCCTGGTGCTGGCGGCGATCCTCGCGTTTTTGCGTAACACCGGCCAGCAGTCGGCGGTGCGCAGCGTTAACGTGGGCTGGGGCCTGGCGTTGCTGGCGGGCCTCGCCACCTGGGCGCTGGCCGCGTATGTGATTGACGTGAGCGGCGCGCAGCGCGAGTTGCTGGAAGGCTGCACGGCGCTGTTTGCCGCGGTCATGGTGCTGTGGCTTGGCGTGTGGATGCACGACCGCCGTCATGCGGCGGCCTGGCAGGATTACATCAAGAGCAGCCTGGTGGGCGGCGGCGGGCGTTTTGGTTTTGCGATGCTGGCGTTTTTCTCGGTGTACCGCGAGCTGTTTGAAGTGATCCTGTTCTACGAAACCCTGTGGTTGCAGGCAGGCCCCGGCGGGCACAACGCGGTGCTGGCCGGTGGCGCCACCGCGTTGGTGCTGCTGGTGGGCCTGGCGTGGGTGATTCTGCGGGGCTCGGCAAAACTGCCGTTGTCGTTGTTCTTTGGCATCAATGCGGCGCTGTTGTGCGCCTTGTCGGTGGTGTTCGCCGGGCATGGCGTCAAGGCCTTGCAGGAAGCTGGCATCTTTGGCACCCGGCCGGTGGCGTTCTTTGACTTCGACTGGCTGGGCATCCACGCCGACGCTTATTCGCTGAGCGCGCAAGCCGTGGCCATCGTGGCGATTGTGGTGCTGTACGGCCGCAGCCGCCTGGCCGAGAAGCGTCGGGCCAGCGCCTGACGCGGGCGGGCATCGTCGGTGTGGGGGCGAGGCGCTCCCACACCGAGGCGCGGTGCCTGTTCAGTCGTTCTCGTGGGTCAGTTCCAGCACCCGGTCCACCAGTTTGTTGATACCCGAGGCCACTTCGCCGATGCGCTTGCCCAGCATGTACGCCGGGGTGCTGACCAGCCTGCGGGCCTTGTCTTCGACGATTTCATCGACGGCGCATTCCTGGTGGGTGGCGCCCATCTTGTCCATCGCGGCGACGGTGTCGGCATCGTTGCCAACGGTGCAGGTCACGCCCGGCCCATAGATTTTTGCGGCCAGGGCCGGCGAAATGCAGATCAACCCCACCGGCTTGCCCGCTTCGGCAAAGGCCTCGGCCAGCTCCAGCACCTGCGGGTTGAGCCTGCACGCGGCGCCTGCCACGGCAAAGTTGGAGAGGTTTTTCGCCGCACCAAAACCTCCCGGCACCACTAGCGCGTCGAAGTCGTGGACGTTGGCCTGGCGAATGTCCTTGACCTGGCCCCGGGCAATGCGCGCCGACTCCACCAGCACATTGCGCGATTCGGGCATTTCTTCGCCGGTCAAATGGTTGATCACATGCAGTTGGGCGATATCGGGGGCAAAGCATTGAACCTGAGCGCCGCGCTGATCCAGGCGCAGCAGGGTGAGTACGCTTTCCTGGACTTCGGCGCCGTCGTACACGCCGCAGCCGGAAAGGATCACTGCAATTTTTTTGCTCATGGATGTTTCTCCTGGGGTCATGGCGTTAACGGTCTATGGATTTTTCACCTGTTGCCAAGGGGAGGGGTAGCCGCTACACCTAGTCTAGATGTAACAATAATTGACCGGACTAGCCCATGGACTTCGTGCCTTACGCGGTGCCGTTTTTCATCGTCCTGATTGTGTTGGAACTGCTCGCCGACTACCGGCGCGGCCAGCGCAATTACCGGGTGGCCGATGCCATCAACAGCCTGAGCACCGGGGTGCTGTCCACCACCACGGGGCTGTTGACCAAAGGCGTGGGCGTTCTCACCTACGCCTTTGCGCTCCAGCACCTGGCAGTCGTGCAGCTGCCACCGCACAGCCTGTGGACCTGGGTGTTCGCCTTTGTGGTCTACGACCTCTGTTACTACTGGCTGCACCGCTGTGGTCACGAGCGCAACATCCTCTGGGCGGCGCATTCGGTGCATCACCAGAGCGAGGAGTACAACCTCACCACTGCATTGCGCCAGACCAGCACCGGCTTTTTGCTGAGCTGGATTTTTTACCTGCCGCTGGCCGTGCTGGGCGTGCCATTGGTGGTGTTTGTCAGTGTGGCGTCGCTCAACTTGCTGTATCAGTTCTGGGTGCATACCCGTCATGTGCCCAAGCTTGGCTGGCTGGAATGGTTTTTCGTCACGCCGTCCAATCATCGGGCCCACCACGCACAGAACGCTCTTTACATGGATCGCAATTACGGCGGGGTGTTCATTCTTTGGGACCGGCTGTTTGGAACCTTCCAGGAAGAGGACGAAAACGAGCCGGTGATCTTTGGTGTGACCACGCCATTGGCCAGTTGGAACCCGCTGTGGGCGAACGTGCAGTTTTATGCGCAGTTGTGGCGTGACGCGCGGCGGGCGGAAAAAGGGTGGGACAAGCTACGAATCTGGTTCATGCGCACCGGATGGCGCCCTGCCGATGTGAAGGCAAAATACCCGTTGGCTAAACCCGACCTGAGCCGGTTCCGTAAATTCGAGGTGCCGCTGGCAGGGCGTCAGCAGGTATACATCGCCCTGCAATTTGCCGTGTACGTAGGTGTTGGCAGCTACCTGATGAACATCAGCGCGGCGCTTTCGACGGCGGCGCTGACCTTAGGCTGGAGCGTGATCGCGCTGGGGTTGTTCGCCTTGGGCGCCGCCCTGGAGAACCGCCGGTGGGCGCTGAAGGCCGAGCTGCTGCGCCTGGCGTTGAATGGGCCACTGGTGTGGCTGGCGCCGCTGATCGGGCTGTGGCCGGCCAGCAGCGTGAGCTGGCCGGTCTTTTTCGGTTACACCCTGCTCAGCCTGGTCGGCCTCTATGGGTGCAGGGGCGGGCTTACTCGACTGGCGTCTTAGGCGTGTCGGAGGTTTCGCCGCTGGCCTGGCGAATTTTTTCTGCTGCGCAGGCTTCACGGGTCAGGCGGGCGTTTTTCATACGACGACGCAACCACAGGCCCAGGCCCAGTACCAGCAGGGCGCCCAGCACCCAGAGCTCGTATTTCTTGATGCTGCCCAGCATGCCTTCCAGCACGGCGCCAAAATGGTAGGCGGCCGCACCCAATGCTGCGGCCCATACCGCCGCACCAATGCCGTTGAGCAACAGATAACGCCCCGGCGGGTAGCCCGACAAGCCAATGGCCACCGGCATCACCGTGCGCAACCCGTAGACAAACCGGAAGCTCAGCACCCAGATATCCGGATGCTTGCGGATATGTTCCAGGGCGCGATCGCCCAGCAGCTGCCAGCGCGGTTTGCGCGCCAACAGTTTGCGGCCGTGCTTGCGCCCCAGGAAATACCACAGCTGGTCACCGGCGTAGCTGCCGAAGAAGGCAACGACCATGACCAGTTTGATATCCATGTATCCACGGAACGCCAGGAAGCCTGCGAGAACCAGAATGGTTTCGCCTTCAAAGAACGTCCCAAGGAACAGGGCGAAGTAGCCGAAGTCATGTAGGAATTGTTGGAGCATTGTCTGGATGCTGGCGAAATGAACGCGCAGCCTACGCCTTCGTGAACATTCATGAAAGTATCGAGATGTGTCACGAAGTGAACAATTCCTACATAAACGACGAATGCGACTACAGGTCGCATGCGTAAGCACAACTGTAATTCCTTCGTCATAATGGCCGCTTATAACTGCCATGCTCGCCCGTCAAGCCGGGCTCAGGAGTCTGCCGTGAGCTTTACCCCCGCCCATCGCCTGTTTCCCGCCACCCGTCTGCGCCGCAATCGTCGTGATGATTTTTCTCGTCGCCTGGTCCGTGAAAACGTCCTGACCGTGAACGACCTGATCCTGCCGGTTTTTGTGCTGGACGGTGAAAATCGCCGGGAAGCGGTGGCCTCGATGTCGGGTGTGGAACGCCTGACCATTGACCTGCTGCTTGAAGAAGCGGTGCACTGGGTCGAACTGGGCATTCCCGCGCTGGCGCTGTTTCCGGTCACGCCGTCCGAGATCAAGTCCCTGGACGCCGCCGAGGCCTGGAACCCGGACGGCATCGCCCAGCGCGCCACCCGTGCCCTGCGCGCGCGGTTCCCGGAGCTTGGCGTGATCACTGACGTGGCCCTGGACCCGTTCACCACCCACGGCCAGGATGGCATTCTTGACGAAGACGGCTATGTTCAAAATGACATCACCGTTGACGCGCTGGTCAAGCAGGCCTTGTCCCACGCCGCCGCGGGTGCCCAGGTGGTTGCCCCCTCGGACATGATGGACGGCCGCGTCCAGGCGATCCGCGAAGCCCTGGAGCTGGCCGGGCACGTCAACGTGCGCATCATGGCCTACTCGGCCAAGTACGCCAGCGCCTACTACGGCCCGTTCCGCGACGCGGTGGGCTCAGCGTCCAACCTGGGCAAGGCCAACAAGGCGTCCTACCAGATGGACCCGGCCAACAGCCATGAAGCGCTGCACGAAGTGGCAGCGGACCTGGCCGAAGGCGCCGACATGGTGATGGTCAAGCCGGGGATGCCGTACCTGGACATCCTTTGGCGGGTCAAAGAGGAATTCAAGGTGCCGACCTTTGTCTATCAGGTCAGCGGTGAATACGCCATGCACATGGCCGCGATCCAGAATGGTTGGTTGAGTGAAGGGGTGATCCTTGAATCCCTGACTGCCTTTAAACGTGCGGGGGCTGATGGCATCCTGACCTATTTTGCCGCCCGCGCCGCCCAATTGCTTAGAGAGCAACACTAGCCCTCACAGGAACACTCGATGAATACCGAAGGACTCTCCGAAGTTGCCGTAAAAGACGCTCACCCGGTGGTTGAACAAGTCACCGAAACCCCGCCGGAGCTTGCGCCCGCGCCACCTGTGGTGGCAGCCGAGGCGCCTGCCTCTGCACCGGCGCCACAGGTGGTGGTGACCAACCTGGATGACAGCAGCCTGTACATCCACCGCGAGCTGTCGCAACTGCAATTCAACATCCGCGTGCTGGAACAGGCGCTGGATGAGTCCTACCCGTTGCTGGAGCGGCTGAAGTTTCTGCTGATCTTCTCCAGCAACCTGGACGAGTTCTTCGAGATCCGTGTGGCCGGCCTCAAGAAGCAAATCACCTTCGCCCGTGAACAGGCCGGCGCCGACGGCCTGCAACCGCACCAGGCGCTGGCCCGCATCAGCGAGCTGGTGCACGGCCAGGTAGACCGCCAATACGCGATCCTCAACGACATCCTGTTGCCGGAGCTGGAGAAACATCAGGTCCGCTTCATCCGTCGCCGTCACTGGACGACCAAGATCAAGACCTGGGTGCGCCGCTACTTTCGCGATGAAATCGCCCCGATCATCACCCCGATCGGCCTCGATCCTACGCACCCGTTCCCGTTGCTGGTGAACAAAAGCCTGAACTTCATCGTCGAGCTTGAAGGCATCGACGCCTTTGGCCGCGATTCGGGCCTGGCGATCATCCCGGCGCCGCGCCTGCTGCCACGGATCATCAAGGTACCGGAAGAGGTGGGGGGCGCGGGCGACAACTATGTATTCCTCTCGTCGATGATCCACGCCCACGCCGATGACTTGTTCCAGGGCATGAAGGTCAAGGGCTGCTACCAGTTCCGCCTGACCCGTAACGCCGACCTGGCGCTGGACTCCGAAGACGTCGAAGACTTGGCCCGGGCCCTGCGCGGCGAGCTGTTCTCGCGCCGCTACGGTGACGCCGTGCGCCTGGAAGTGGCCGACACCTGCCCCAAACACCTGTCGGACTACCTACTCAAGCAATTCAACCTGAGCGAGACGGAGCTGTACCAGGTCAACGGCCCAGTGAACCTCACACGCCTGTTCAGCATCACCGGCCTGGACAGCCACCCGGAGCTGCAATACAAGCCGTTCACCCCGCAGATCCCGAAGCTGCTGCAAAACAGCGAGAACATTTTCAGCGTGGTCAGCAAGCAGGACATCCTGCTGTTGCACCCGTTCGAGTCCTTTACCCCGGTGGTCGACCTGCTGCGCCAGGCCGCGAAGGACCCGCATGTACTGGCCGTGCGCCAGACCCTGTACCGTTCCGGCGCCAACTCGGAAATCGTCGATGCGCTGGTGGACGCCGCGCGTAACGGCAAGGAAGTCACGGCGGTGATCGAACTGCGCGCGCGCTTCGATGAAGAGTCCAACCTGCAACTGGCCAGCCGCCTGCAAGCGGCCGGTGCGGTGGTGATCTATGGCGTGGTCGGCTTCAAGACCCACGCCAAGATGATGCTGATCCTGCGCCGCGAAGCCGGTGAGATCGTGCGTTACGCTCACCTGGGCACCGGCAACTACCACGCCGGCAACGCCAAGCTCTACACCGACTACAGCCTGCTGACCTCCGACGATGCTTTGTGCGAAGACGTCGGCAAACTGTTCAGCCAGTTGATCGGCATGGGTAAGACGCTGCGCATGAAAAAGCTGCTGCACGCGCCGTTCACCTTGAAAAAGGGCATGCTCGACATGATCCTGCGCGAAACCCAGTTCGCCCTCGACGGCAAACCTGCGCACATCATCGCCAAGTTCAACTCGCTGACCGACCCGAAGATCATCCGTGCGCTGTACAAGGCCAGCCAGTCCGGCGTGCGTATCGACCTGGTGGTGCGCGGCATGTGCTGCCTGCGCCCGGGCATTGCCGGGGTGTCGCACAACATCCACGTGCGTTCGATCATCGGCCGCTTCCTGGAGCATACGCGGGTGTTCTACTTCCTCAACGGCGGCGAAGAACAGATGTTCCTCTCCAGCGCCGACTGGATGGAGCGCAACCTCGACAAGCGCGTAGAGACGTGTTTCCCGGTGGAAGGCAAGAAGCTGATCATGCGGGTCAAGAAAGAGCTGGAAAGTTACCTGACCGATAACACCCACAGCTGGAGCCTGCAGTCGGACGGCCGCTACGTGCGCAATACGCCCACCGGCAACCAGAACCCACGCAGTGCACAGGCCGCCTTGCTGGAGAAGCTGGGCAGCCCGATCCTGGCGGTGAACTAACGGCAGGCACCGCTCTAAAAAATGTGAGAGCGGGCAAGCCTGCTCTCACATGGGGCTGGAGGGGGTGTTTAGCGCAGGTTCAGCGCGAAACCGACCCGTGTCAGCCACTCGGCTTCCTGGGCGAAATCCGCCTGGGTCAGCTGGTTTTCATCCAGCCAGCCCAGCGGGAACACCACATCCAGGCTGTCGCCCACGGCGCGCAGTTCCACCTGTGGCATGGCCTGGGTGCCGCGGATGTGATGGAACAGAATCGCAAAGCGCAGCAGCACGCACAGGCGAATCAGCTTGATGCCGTCATCGCCGAACTCGGCGAACTTGTCCTTGGGAATGTTACGGCGATGGCCGCGCACCAGCAGCGCGAGCATTTGCTGGTCTTCGCGGGAAAAGCCCGCCAGGTCCGAGTGCTCGATCAGGTAGGCGCCGTGCTTGTGGTAATGGTAGTGAGCGATGTCCAGGCCCACTTCATGCACCTTGGCGGCCCAACCCAGCAACTCGCGCCAGACGCCGTCTTCCAGGTCCCAGTCTTCGGCCACCTGATCGAACGCATGCAGCGCCTTGCGCTCGACGCGCGCGGCCTGTTCCAGGTCGACGTGGTAGCGCTCCATCAGCGAGGTCAGCGTGCGTTCGCGCACGTCTTCATGGTGATGACGGCCCAGCAGGTCGTACAGCACGCCTTCGCGCAGGGCGCCGTCGCAGTGGTCCATGCGTTGCAGTTCGAGGGCGTCGAAGATCGCTTCAAGGATCGCCAGCCCCGCCGGGAAGATGGTGCGGCGGTCGGGCTTGATGCCGTCGAAGTCGATCTTTTCGGCATCGCCCAGCTTGAACAGCTTGCGCTTGAGCCAGGCCAGGCCTTCGGCATTCACTTCGCCGCTGCCATGGCCGCCCGCCTTGAGCGCCAGGCCAATGGCGCGGATGGTGCCAGACGAGCCGATGGCCTCGTCCCAGGTGAGACGGTGCAGGGCGTGCTCGATGCTCATGATCTCCAGCCGCGCCGCCGTGTACGCCTGGGCGTAGCGGGCCGGGGTGATCTTGCCGTCCTTGAAGTAGCGCTGGGTGAAGCTGACGCAGCCCATCTGCAGGCTTTCGCGCAGCAGCGGTTCAAAACGCTGGCCAATGATGAACTCGGTACTGCCGCCGCCGATGTCGGCCACCAGGCGCTTGCCCGGGGTATCGGCCAGGGTGTGGGACACGCCCAGGTAGATGAGGCGCGCCTCTTCACGGCCGGAAATCACTTCCACGGGGTGGCCCAGGATTTCTTCGGCGCGGTGAATGAAGTCGGCGCGGTTGCGCGCTTCGCGCAGGGCGTTGGTGCCCACGATCCGCACGGCGCCGGTGGGCATGCCGTTGATCAGCTGGGCAAACCGCTTGAGGCAATCGAGCCCGCGCTGCATGGATTCTTCATTGAGCTGGCGCTCGTCGTCGATCCCGGCAGCCAGCTGCACTTTCTCGCCGAGCCGCTCAAGAATGCGGATCTCGCCGTTCTGGGCCTTGGCCACGACCATGTGAAAGCTGTTGGAGCCCAGGTCGATGGCGGCGATCAGGGACAGATTCTTGGCTTGGGATTGCGGCATGGTTAAGGGGTCTCGGTCGATAACCCCGCCATCGTGCCACGATCAACCGCTGACGCCAACGCGTAGTGCTTTGGGAATTTTTCTATGGGGGGAGGGGGGCGGTATCTGTGGGAAATGTAAGGCGATTCTCTGGCCGTGTGGCGATGGGTCTTAGGGGGTTGTAAGAATGAGTCCGTATAATTGATTTGATTTGGCTCTCCGAATTAGCCTACATCCAATCATTCTGTTCTTCCCATGGGATGTTGGTTAAAGACTACCTGTTGGTCGGGTTAAAGCGACAAACAACTTATATCGCTCCGACAGTAATTGGCGTGTTGTCTTATTCTTTTTAACCGGCTCAAACAGCGAGACTGTCACCCGGCAATGTTGCCGTGGTGTTATTTATTTATTGTGTTGTGTGTCAAGGAAGATATTCAGCCGGGCCGCACGTGCCCGGGCAATAAATGAAAAACGCCTGATAACTTTCAGTGACAGGTTGAACATGAAGAAGATATTGGGTTTGACAATGGGTGTTGTGTGTCTGGCAGCAAGTATCGGTGCCCAGGCCACTACCGTGGCGCAACTGGTCGTACGGGGCACCATCGTCCCGGCCGCCTGCAACCTCAGCCTGGGCGCCGGGGGCATCATCGACTACGGCACGATCCGTTCCGGCGAGCTGTCCCAGACCGCCTTCAACCCGCGTGAAGAGCGCAGCACCTCCCTTGTCATCAACTGTGGCGCCACGCCTGCCAAGTTCGGGCTGAGCCTTACCGACCTTCAGGCCGGCAGCAAGGTCGCGGGTATCCTGGGCAGCGGTTTCACCGAGGCACAGAACTATGGCCTGGGCATCGTCGGCACCCGCCGCACCGGGGGCTATTCGGTCACCCTCAAAGACCTGAGGTCGTCCGGGACGGTGCTGAGCCCGATCGTACGGGTCAGCAACGGCGCCTGGCAGAACAGCGACGGTGTCGTCACGCAAAGCCCCAGCCAGTACTCGTGGCGCAACGGCACGGCAGTGACCCCCGCATCGATCGCCCAGCTGACGGGTGTGGTTGCAGTCAAGGCCGTGATCAACCGCGGGCAGGACCTGGACCTTTCCCGGGATATCACGTTGGACGGTCGCGCCACGTTAGTCCTGAGTTACATCTAAACCCTTAAAGGCAGCCGATAAGAACGCTTTAGCAGTCAGGGGGCTTTAGTGTCTTGTCGGCTGTTTTTACGTGGAACTTTGTTGGCCGATTATCACTGTTGATTATCGTGGGGAAAGTGTGGTGAGTGTTCTGTCAAAAATAATGGCGGTATTGCTGTTGTTGGCCAATGTGTCCGGGGCGACTTGGGCAGATGGTATGCAACCGGAAACAACTGTCGTCGTGCTTTACGAAGAAGACGGTGAAGCCACTATCAATATCAAGAATACCGATACAGGGCCGGCGCTTCTTCATTCGGTGATAGACAACGTGCCGGAGGACCTTGAGCCCCTGTTGATCGTGACGCCGCCCATTACCCGGGTGGAGGGTGGCGACACGCAACTGGTGCGCTTCATCAGCACCCTCAAAGCCCCCCTCAAGGTGCAGCGTCTGAAGCGGGTGTCGTTCGAGGGCATTCCCCAGGCGCGTTCGCCCGGGGGTGCGACCATCGGTATCACCCTGCGCCAGGACCTGCCGCTGATCCTGCACCCCCAAGGCTTGCCCCGGCATCAGGCACCGTGGGAACTGCTGGTGTGGAAGCGGGAGGGGGAGCGCCTGACGGTGCATAACGACAGTGCCTATGTCGTGCGGCTGGCGCCCGACGTGCAACTGTTTCCTACGGCTGGCCAGGCCAAATTGCCGCGCACGTACATCCTCCCGGGGGAGGTCCTCGCCGCCGCGCTGCAAGGCCCTCTGGAGGGCGTCACCGCTGTGCTAATCCAACCGGCCACGGTCTACGGGTTTTCGGTAGACAGCTACCAGGCCCCCCTCGTCGCCAGTGCGCCTTGAGCTGCCCATGAAAAAAATGAGCCGCAAGGCCCTGTGCGAAACCCGTTGCGCCCTGTCATCGCGTTCCACCTTGTTGGTGGGGCTGGCGACCTTGTTCGGGTTGCCCGGCCCTGTTGTCGCGATAGGGCTGGGGGAAGGCTTCGATCTGGCCGCCCTGACCACGCACGGGATCGACCCCAAGGTTTCCGAGTACTTTCGCAGCACCGCGCGTTTTCGTGAGGGTGTGCACGTAGTGGGGTTGCGGGTGAACGGCAACCCGCTAGGGCTGGTGGACGCGCGTTTCGACTATCAGGGGCAGCTGTGTTTTACCCCGGCGCTGCTGGAAAAAGCCGGTTTAGTGCAGCCCGCCCGCATCACCCGTGAAGGCATTGCGCCGGGCCAGGCCTGTCATGACTTCCTTGGCGAGTTCCCGGCCACGTTGGTGAGGCTGCGCCCGAGCAGTGATGAGGTCACGCTGGTGGTGCCCACGCAGGCGTTGCGGGCGCCCGAGTGGGAGCCTGGGAGTTTTTCCCGCGGGGGCACGGCGGCCGTGTTCAACTACGACGTGCTGGGGCTCGACACGCGCTCGCGCACGGCGCCAAGCCGCTACGTGTCGGCGTACACCGAGGCTGGGTTCAACCTGGGGAACTGGATTGTGCGCAGTCGCCAGTTCTATGTGTCCGACAATGGCAAGACCCGCACCGAGCATGTGCATGCTTACGCCCAGCGCGACATTGCGGCACTGCGCTCGACGTTCCAGGTGGGCCAGATCTCCAGCAATAACCCGGTGTTTGGTGGGGTGCAGTTGTCGGGCGTGCAGTTTTTTCCCGATGGCCAATCGCGCCAGCCCCCTGGCGGCAATGCGGTGGTGGTCGAAGGCATGGCCCGGGGCCAGTCACGTGTCGAGGTGCGTCAGGGCGGTGTGTTGATCCACACCACACTGGTGCCGGACGGCCCCTTCCGGTTGACCGGGTTGGCGTTGCTCAACAGCGTCAACGATCTGGACGTGAGCGTGATTGATTCACGGGGCGCAAAGCGCGGTTTTGTGGTGCCGGCAGCCTCCTTTCGAGGAGGCGTGCCGGTCACGCCCGGCTATCACGTGTCGGTCGGCAAGGTGCGCGAGCGCTCGATCGACGGTAGTGCCCAGCCGACGGTCGTGATGGGCAGTGGCACCTGGGGCCTGGGGCAGGCCATGTCGGTGGGTGTCGGCCTGTTGAGCACCGAGGACTATCACGCGGCAGGTGGCACCTTGAGCCGGGTGTTCTTTCACCGGGTTTCCGTGGGCGTGCGCCACACCCAGTCGCGTGATGGCCTGGACAAGCTTTCCGGAGGGCGCAGTTCACTGTCGATGAGCAGCCCGCTGGTCGCCGACATTGACCTGAACCTTGGCGTCACCCACCAGACACGCGGGTATCGCGAGTTGCTGGAGGCGGGCCTGTCATCGAGGGGTGATGACCTCAACGCGCGGTTCAAGAGCCAGTACACGGCGGGCTTGAACTGGGTTGAGCCTTCGTTGGGTGGCCTTTCCCTGAGCTTCACCCGCAGCTCACAGTTTGACGGGCGCTCCACCGAGCACTTGTTCGCCTCCTGGAATAAGACAGTGGGCGGGGCCGACGTGGCGCTCATCGCCGATTCCCGGGTGGGAGGCTCGCGGCCGCGCAGGCAGGGCACGCCCGGTCGGCGACGGCGCGAAGACCCGCTGGATGACGGCCTGTCGATTCGGCTGCAGGTAAGCATCCCGTGGGGGGACAACCGCCGCGTCAGTGCGTACGTCAGTCGCCGGGGTGACAGGCTTGATACCGGTGCCGCGCTCACTGAACGGGTCAACGACTACGTGAACTATGAAGTCGGCGTCGAAGGCGACCTCACCCATCGCCAGCAAACCCTGCGCGGTCAGGTGGACGTGTTGCCGCGTTATACCCGGGTCGGGCTGGGTGTGAGCCGCGATCCCTTGGGCACCACGTATAACGGGCAGTTGCAGGGCGGCATCGTGGCGCACGCGCACGGGCTGACGTTCTCGCCCTATGCGGTGCAGGACACCTTTGGCGTGCTGTCGGTGGGGGATATTGGCGCTGCAAAAGTCTCGACGTCCCAGGGCCCGGTATGGACCGACTATCGTGGCTACGCCGTGATCGCGGGGTTGCCTGCCTACACCAGCAGCCTTGTCGAGGTGCAGACCCCGTCGCTGCCCAAACGCGTGGACCTGAAAAACGGCAGCAAAGTCCTGACGGCCGGGCGTGGCTCCTTTAGCACCGTGGACTTCGAGGTGGTGAAAGTCCGCCGCCTGCTGCTGGAAGTCGAAGACGAACAGGGCCGCCCATTGCCTCAAGGTGCGCCCGTATTTGGCAAGGACAATGCCTTTATCACCAGCGTGGTTGGTGAGGGCCGAGTCTTCCTCAACAACGTGAACGGGCCGCAAACCCTGCAGGTTTCACTGCCGGGCGCACGCAACTGCCTAGTTCACCTGACCCCCGAGCCTGAGCGCAACGATGACACCCTTTATGAAACGGCCAAGGCGGTGTGCCATGCCCCGTAATGCCAAGCGTCTGCGCCGGGCGCTGTCGCTGTCTTGGCTGCTGTCGGTGGTGCTGATGGCCGGGGAAGCGCACGCCGACAACTGTCGGGTGTCTTTGAGCCAGTCGCGGGTGGACTACGGTCTTGTCCGCCTTGGCTCGCTGCCCTTGGGGACCCGCACCGTGCAGCTGAATATCCTCTGCGCCGACCCGTCGGCCATGGCCCTGCGGTTCAGCGGCCCGGCGGCGGATGCCCAGGGGTTCCAGCTTGGACACCAGGGGCGCTTTACCCTCAGCCTCAGGCACGCCCGGGTCGATGGGCAGGCGGTGCAATGGGGGGGCGCGCATTTGTCGGGAAGTGCGGCGAATGCCCGCCTGGCACCGGGGCAAACGTTACTCGCCCAGGCCGCGGGGTTGCCGGTGAAGGGCCGCCACTTGACGGCCCAGGTCGAGGTTGACGCCGAGTTGGCGCCGGATGCGTTGGCCGTACGTCGCGAGATGCTGCTGGAAGGCCTGGGTACGTTCGAGTGGATCAGCCCGCCTGTTCCGTGGAGCCAATGAAGTTGGCCAGTTCAGCGGTTTGCGGGTTGGCGAACAGGATCTTCGGGTCGCCGACTTCATGCACCTTGCCCTGGTGCATGAACACCAGCTTGTCGCCGACCTCGCGGGCAAAGCGCATTTCGTGGGTGACCATGATCAGGGTCATGCCGTCCTTGGCCAGTTGGCGTACCACGCTGAGCACTTCATTGACCAGCTCCGGGTCCAGGGCCGAGGTGATTTCATCGCAGAGCAACACCTTGGGGGACATGGCCAGTGCGCGGGCAATCGCGACCCGTTGCTGCTGGCCGCCGGAGAGGCGATCGGGGAAGGCGTCGAACTTGTCGCCCAGCCCCACGCGCTCCAGCATCTGCCGCGCCAGTTGTGCGGCCTTGGCCTTGGGCACTTTTTGCACCACTTGCGGGGCGAGCATCACGTTTTCGCCCACCGTCAGGTGCGGGAACAGGTTGAATTGCTGGAACACCATGCCGACTTTCTGCCGCAGGCTGCGCAGGTCGGCGCGGGCGGCGTCGAGGTACTCGCCATCGACCTCGATCACCCCGTCGTTGATCGACTCCAGGCCGTTGAGGGTGCGCAGCAAGGTGGACTTGCCCGAGCCGCTGCGACCGATGATCGCCACCACCTGGCCTTCTTCGACACTCAGGTCGATGCCCTTGAGCACATGGTGATCGCCGTAATACTTATGCAGGGCGGAAATTCTAAGCAGAGGCATGCAGTCTCCTTTCCAGGTAGCGCGTACTGAGGGACAAGGGGTAGCAGAGCAGGAAGTAACCCAGCGCGACGAGCCCGTAGACCATGAAGGGTTCAAAGGTGGCGTTGGCAAGCATGCCGCCGGTCTTGGTCAGCTCGGTGAAGCCGATGATCGACGTCACGGCGGTGCCTTTGACCACTTGCACCGAAAAGCCCACGGTGGGCGCCACGGCAATACGCAGCGCCTGGGGCAGGATGACGTAGCGCAGTTGCTCATACGGTGAAAGGGCCAGGCTGGCCGAGGCTTCCCATTGCCCGTGGGCGATGGACTCGACACACCCGCGCCAGATCTCGGCGAGGTAGGCGCTGGTAAAGAGCGTCAGGGCAATCGCGGCCGCCAGCCACGGCGAGATATCAATGCCCAGCAGGGCGATGCCAAAGAACACTAGAAACAATTGCATCAGCAGTGGCGTGCCCTGGAACAGCTCGATGTAGGTTCGTGCAAGGTTGCGCGCGAAGGCCTTCTGGCTGATGCGCAGGGTCATCACCAGCAGGCCGATAACGCCGCCGCCGACAAACGCTACCAAGGTCAGCAAGGCGGTCCACTGCAAACCCACCAGCAGGTTGCTCACAATGTCCCAGAAGGAAAACTCGCTCATCGACTGTTCCTCATCACGTAGCGCCGCCCGATCCAGTTGAGCAACTGGCGAATCAGCAAGGCCATGCACAGGTAGATCAACGTAGTCAGGGCGTAGGTTTCAAAGGCCCGGAAGTTGCGCGATTGAATGAAGTTGGCGGCAAAGCTCAGCTCCTCGGTGGCGATCTGCGAGCACACCGCCGAACCGAGCATCACGATGATGATCTGGCTGCTCAGCGCCGGCCACACCTTGCCCAGCGCCGGCATCAGCACCACATGGCGGAACGCCTCGAAACGTGACATTGCCAGTGCGGCCGCCGCCTCCAGTTGGCCGCGAGGCACGGCCTGGATACCGGCGCGGATGATCTCGGTGGAGTAGGCCCCCAGGTTGATCACCATCGCCAGCACCGCTGCCTGCCATTCGCTGATCTTCACCCCCAGTGACGGCAGGCCGAAGAAGATGAAAAACAGCTGCACCAAAAACGGGGTGTTGCGGATCAACTCGACGTACACCCCGAAGATCCAGCTCCACGGCTGAATCTTCCACGCCCGCACCACCGCGCCGAGGACGCCCAGCGCCACGCCCAGCACAGCGCCGATGGCAGTCAGTTCCAGGGTGAACAACGCACCGCGCAACAACAGATCGGTATTGGCCAAAACCGGCACAAAGTCGAATTGATAGGCCATGTGTAACCCTCGTCACGCCAAATCAGAGATCAGCCGGCAGCGGGGCCTTGAGCCACAGTTGCGAATTTTTTTCCAGGCTGCCGTCGGCCTTGGCCGCTGTCAGGATCTGGTTGACCTTGTCCAGCAGCTCGGGCTGGCCTTTGTTCACACCCACGTAGACTGGCGAGTCCTTGAGTTTCACTTTCAGCGCCGGTACACGTTTAGGGCTGCGTTCGCTGATGGCCACCATCACCACGTTGCCACTGGCGATCAGGTCCACCTGGCCGGCCAGGTAGGCGGCGATGGTGGAGTTGTTGTCTTCAAAGCGCTTGATGGTGGCGTCGGCCGGGGCGACAGCGGTCAGCTCGATGTCTTCGATGGCGCCACGGGTCACGCTGATGGTCTTGCCCTTGAGGTCGTTGGTGGTGCTGATCGGCGCGTCGGGCGGGCCGAATACAGCGAGGTAGAACGGCGCGTAGGCGTTGGAGAAGTCGATGACTTTTTCGCGCTCGGGGTTTTTGCCCAGGCTCGAGATCACCAGGTCGACCTTGCCGGTGGTGAGGAACGGGATACGGTTGGTGCTGTTGACCGGGGTCAGTTCCAGCTTGACCTTGAGTTGGTCGGCTACCAGCTTCGCGGTGTCGATGTCCAGGCCACGAGGCTTCAGGTCCGGGCCGACCGAGCCGAATGGCGGGAAGTCCTGAGGCACGGCGACCTTGAGGGTGCCGCGGGCGATGATGTCATCCAGGCCGTTGGCATGGGCGGGGACCTGGCTCAGCATCAGGCTGGCAAACAGGGCAGTGAGCAGTGCGCTGCAACGCTTGGTCATGGCAACTCTCCGAGAAGTGCGAAAGGATTTTCTGAAAAGTGCCAGTGCACAGCCCATGCCAGCATGCTGATAGTGGGCTGAAAGGCCGGGATTTGCTGTGCTGCGCAGGTCTTACTGGTCTGAACAGTTGAGGGGCCGATCGCACCCTTTTGGCGCATTGCCAAAACCCCGCGAGCCCCTTTGGGGCGTGGCTTGCCGGGCGTTGCGAATAGCTTTACAACTAGCCGCTCAGTGAACGGGAAACTTGAGTTTTTATGCATTCCATCGCCCAAGCCGTACCCGAGGTGGCGTTACAGGCCATCCGCAAACTCATCGCCGAAGAAGGCTTCGGGCCGGGTGATGCGTTGCCGTCCCAGCGCGACCTGGCACAGCAATTGGGCGTGAGCCGCGCGTCGTTGCGCGAAGCCTTGTCGTCCCTCAGTGCCTTGGGTGAGGTCAGCGTGCAGCCGGGTAAAGGCGTTTTCGTACAGGCAGGTGAGGAGCCTTCAACACTCGCCTGGCCGTTTACCGCACAGGCAACGCCGCTGGATATCTTTCAACTGCGTTATGCGCTGGAAGGGTTCGCGGCCGGGTTGGCGGCGGTGACATTGACCACCGGTGAGTTGGACAGCCTGGAAGACAATGTGGAAGCGATGCGCAGGGAGCTTAAAGCGGGCGACTTCGAGGCGGCGGCCCGGCTGGACTTCGAGTTTCACCAGCGCATCCTGTTGGCCAGCGGCAATCAGGCGATGGTCAGTATTCTCAGCGCCAGTGCCGAGGTGTTCCTGGAGAGCCAGAAACTACCGTTCATCCGACCGGAGCGCGCCATGGAAACCTGGCAGGAGCACCGCAAGATCCTTCGCGCCCTGGCCCGGCGCGCCAGTGCCGCCGCGCAGAAAACCATGCAGGAACACGTACGAAATGCGGCCTTGCGCACGGGTATCGCCTTTATAACGCCGGTCACGCCCTGATCCGGGTTATACCCAAACTCATTGCGCGTCATAGCAAGACTCAATCAGTGGCCGCTTCCTGAACGGGGGAAGGGCAGCTATGATGGAGCACGTTTTTTTTGCTTACAATCCGGAGACATCCATGAGCAGCGATCTTATCAAGCACGTCACCGACGCGTCCTTCGAGGCAGAAGTACTCAAGGCCCAAGGCCCTGTGCTGGTTGACTACTGGGCTGAGTGGTGCGGTCCTTGCAAAATGATCGCCCCGGTCCTGGACGAAATTGCCAGCACGTACGAAGGCAAGCTGACCGTCGCCAAGCTGAACATCGACGACAACCAGGAAACCCCTGCCAAGCACGGTGTGCGGGGTATCCCGACGCTGATGCTGTTCAAGAACGGCAACGTCGAGGCCACCAAAGTGGGTGCGCTGTCGAAGTCGCAACTGGCTGCATTCCTCGACGCGAACATCTAACGTCGTCAAAAAAGCCCCGCAAAATTCGCGGGGCTTTTTCGTAAAACAGGGCTAGACGCTCCGAAACTCAGGTGGTACATTCGGCCCCGCACTGGATTCTCCACTGCCCCCTGCAAGCCGTCGCCGACGCACTCCTTTTCGATTAGTACGCGATCCTGTCGCCTTCTTTGCGGCGCGGCCTCATTAAGCCAAAAGCTTAATTTCCCCCTCCATAAATGATTACGTCATTCCTATATGAATCTGACTGAACTCAAGCAAAAGCCGATTACCGACCTGCTCCAGCTGGCCGAAGACATGGGCATAGAAAATATGGCCCGTTCGCGCAAGCAGGACGTGATTTTCTCCCTGCTTAAAAAGCACGCAAAAAGCGGTGAGGAAATCTCCGGTGATGGCGTGCTGGAGATTCTCCAGGACGGCTTCGGCTTCCTCCGCTCTGCAGACGCCTCCTATCTTGCCGGCCCGGACGATATCTACGTCTCGCCGAGCCAGATCCGTCGCTTCAACTTGCGCACCGGTGACACCATCGTTGGCAAGATCCGCCCTCCCAAGGAAGGCGAGCGTTATTTCGCACTGCTCAAGGTCGATACGATCAACTTCGACCGTCCCGAGAACGCGAAAAACAAGATTCTCTTCGAGAACCTGACCCCGCTGTTCCCGACGGTCCGCATGAAGATGGAAGCCGGTAACGGTTCCACTGAAGACTTGACCGGTCGTGTGATCGACCTGTGCGCCCCGATCGGCAAAGGCCAGCGTGGCCTGATCGTTGCTCCGCCAAAGGCGGGCAAGACCATCATGCTGCAGAACATCGCGTCGAACATCACGCGTAACAACCCTGAAGTGCACTTGATCGTGTTGCTGATCGACGAGCGTCCGGAAGAAGTGACCGAAATGCAGCGCACCGTGCGCGGCGAAGTGGTTGCCTCGACGTTCGACGAGCCGCCAACCCGTCACGTGCAAGTAGCCGAGATGGTGATCGAGAAGGCCAAGCGCCTGGTCGAGCACAAGAAGGACGTCGTGATCCTGCTCGACTCCATCACCCGTCTGGCCCGTGCCTACAACACCGTGATCCCGAGCTCCGGCAAGGTACTCACCGGTGGTGTCGATGCCCACGCCCTGGAGAAACCGAAGCGTTTCTTTGGTGCGGCGCGAAACATCGAAGAAGGCGGCTCGCTGACCATCATCGCCACCGCGCTGGTTGAAACCGGCTCGAAAATGGACGAAGTGATCTACGAGGAGTTCAAGGGTACTGGCAACATGGAACTGCCCCTGGACCGCCGCATCGCCGAAAAACGCGTGTTCCCGGCCATCAACATCAACCGCTCCGGCACCCGCCGCGAAGAGTTGCTGACCGCCGACGACGAACTGCAGCGTATGTGGATCCTGCGCAAACTGCTGCACCCGATGGATGAAATCGCCGCCATCGAGTTCCTGGTCGACAAGCTGAAACAGACCAAGACCAACGACGAGTTCTTCTTGTCGATGAAGCGCAAGTAATACGTTTGTGTGCGCAAAACAGGGTGCCCTTGAGGCACCCTTTTTTTTGGTTCTTCACGGAATCCCGGGAAAGACAGAAACAAGAACGCCGA